>JAUXFI010000025.1 GCA_030620125.1 Anaerolineae bacterium | reverse complement strand
TGACAGGATTTACAGGATTAACAAGATTATCTTTCTGTTTTTATCCTGTAAATCTTGTAAATCCTGTCAGTTTTTCCCCTCGTTTGGTAAACATTTTTATTTCCGATAAAGTCTAATATACATCGGGCATTTGCTCATTACTCGTTGCTCGGGGGTCATAGATGTCAGAGATGTCAGATTTACTCGACGGCCTGGTCATCAAAGCGCAGAGTGGCTTTTTCACCATCCACACCGGCGGTGGCGATTTCATCTGCCGGGTACGGGGACGGCTCAAGAAGAAACGGCGCGACACCGATTTGATAGCCGTCGGCGACCGGGTGTGCATCAGCCTGGTCGAAGACGGTAGCGGGATGATTGAGGAGATCGCCGAGCGGGAGCGGGCGTTGGCGCGGCTGGCTCCAATCGCCCGGGGGCGCGGCTCCCGTCGCTGGGACCGAGACGGTTATCTGTCCGAGCGTCAGCAGATCATCGTCGCCAATCCCGATCAGACAATCTTTGTTTTCTCCTGCGCGGAACCACTCCCGAGATTACGTATGCTCGACAGGTTGCTGGTGGGGGCCGAGGTCCAGCACATCCCCGCCGTCGTGTGTGCCAACAAGATTGACCTGGTGGGCCACCAGGAGGCACAATCGCTCTTTAGCATCTACCAGGAGATCGGCTACCCGGTGCTCTACACCAGCGCCGTCACCGGTGAGGGGGTGGATGGGTTGCGCGATATGTTGCAGGGGAAACTATCGGCGCTCGTGGGGCCGTCTGGCACGGGCAAGACCAGTCTGCTCAACGCGATGCAGCCTGGCCTGGGCTTGCGCGTGCGGGAGGTGAGCCAGGCTACCCGCAAGGGCCGTCACACCACCGTCGTGCCGCAACTCCTCCCGCTGGATGTGGGCGGCTGGGTGGCCGATACCCCTGGTCTTCGTGCTCTGGCTCTCTTCGACGTTGACCCGGAGGAGCTGGACGCCTACTTTCCCGACATCGCTCCGCTGGTAGCCCACTGCAAGTTCTCCGACTGCACCCATACCGTAGAACCGGGCTGCGCGGTCATCCAGGCAGTGGATGATGGACAGGTGAGCCGGCATCGCTACGAGAGTTACGTGCGGCTGCACGAGGAGCACCAAAAGTTGGCGGACATGTATTGGTGGGGGATACGTGAGGCGTGATTTGGCGTTTGTGGCTCTTTGGCTTATAATTCGCTTTGAGTGACATTCTGACAACATAGCGAGGAGTGCATGGAAGCAAAGACAATTTCGTGGCACAGTCGTACTGTTCAAGAGGTGGCCGAGGCTCTGGGAACCGACCCAGCGACCGGCCTCACACCGGCCAAGGCGCAGGATAGCCTGGCCCGTCATGGCCCTAACGAGCTGACCGAACGGCCCCGGCCCGGCTTCTGGCAGTTGCTGTTGGGCCAGTTCAAGAATTTTATCGTCATCATCCTAATCGTCGCTGCTCTCGTCTCTTTCCTACTGGGGGAGGTGGTGGAAGCCAGCGCGATCATGGCCATCGTCATCCTCAACGCCGTGCTGGGCGTGGTCCAGGAGAGCAAGGCGGAGGAAGCGCTGGCGGCGCTCAAAAAGATGGCCGCACCCGAAGCTCGCGTGCTGCGTGATGGTCACCGAGTCACCATCCCGGCCCGTGAGCTGGTGCCTGGGGACATCGTGTTCCTCGAGGCCGGCAACTACGTTCCGGCTGACCTGCGGCTCGCCGAGAGCATCAACCTCAGAGTCGACGAAGCGTCGCTCACGGGCGAATCGGTGCCGGTGGAAAAAGTGGCCGACGTGAGGTTATCGGGCGACGTGCCCCTGGGCGACCTGGTCAACAGCGCCTTCATGGGTACCACCGTCACCTACGGGCGAGGGACGGGCATCGTTGTTGCCACCGGTATGCAGACGCAGATCGGCCTCATCGCCGAGATGATCCAGTCCTACGAAGAGGGACCTACCCCTCTCCAGCGCCGTCTGGATCAACTGGGCCGCTGGCTGGGATGGGGTTCGCTGATCGTCTGTGGCATCGTCTTCATCGAGGCGCTTATTCAGGATACTGACCTGTCTATCATCGCCAGCCAGGGGCTGATGCCCTATCTGACGCAGACCCAGGAGCAGGTCGTGGAGCTATTCATCGTCGCGGTCAGCCTGGCGATTGCCGCTGTCCCGGAGGGGTTGCCCGCCGTCGTCACCATCTGCCTGGCATTGGGGATGCGCGAGATGGTGAAACGTCACGCTCTCATCCGTCGCCTGCCGGCGGTAGAGACGCTCGGCAGCGCCACCATCATCTGCTCCGACAAGACCGGCACTCTGACCCAGAACGAGATGATGACCGTGCGGGCCTACGTGGCGAACCTGCGGCTGGACGTGAGCGGCGAGGGGTATCAGCCCGAGGGCGAGTTCGACCACTATGGCGAACAGGCCGACCCCCGCGACAATGCCGAGATCGTGGCCCTGCTCACCGGGGGCATGCTTTGCTCCGACGCCCGGCTGGAACTGCTCTCACCCTCCCCCACCCCCCCTGTAGGGGGGGAAGGGGGGGGTGGTCAGCGGTACCGCATGGTGGGTGACCCGACGGAAGGGGCGTTGGTGGTGGCGGCGGCCAAGGCTGGCCTGTGGCGCGACGAGGTCGAAAAACGACTGCCCCGCGTGGCCGAGGTACCTTTCGACAGTGATCGCAAGCGCATGAGCACCATCCACCGCATAGACGAATCCCCGTCCCTCGTGGGAGGAACCGAGCACATCGCTTACGTCAAGGGTGCGCCCGACGTGATGTTGCCTTTCTGTGACACTATCCTGGAGGATGGCGTGAACGTGCCGCTCAATCCGGGCCGGCGTCAACACGTCGAGAACACCATCCGCGACCTGGGACGAGAGGGGCTGCGCGTGCTGGCTATAGCCTATCGTGACCTGGACCGGCTCCCCGAAGATGTGAGCGCCGGCGAGATCGAGAAAAACCTGGCGCTGATTGGGCTGGTAGCGATGATAGACCCGGCCCGGCCAGAGGTCGGGCCGGCGGTGGAGCGAGCGCGGCGGGCGGGCATCCGCACCATGATGATCACCGGCGACTATCCCGACACCGCCCGCGCCGTCGCACAAGAGATCGGCCTGATGCGACCTGGCGGCGAGGTGCTCGCTGGCGCAGAATTGAACGATCTCTCCGACGAGCAACTGGCTGAACGTATAGAACGTGTGGATGTCTTCGCCCGCGTCTCCCCTCAGCATAAGGTGCGCATCATCGAGGCGCTCAAGGCGCAGGATCACGTGGTGGCCATGACCGGCGACGGGGTCAACGATGCTCCAGCCCTGAAGCGCGCCTCTATCGGCGTGGCGATGGGTATCACCGGTACCGACGTCTCCAAGGAGACGGCGGATATGGTGCTCACCGACGACAACTACGCCTCCATCGTCTCGGCTGTGGAGCAGGGGCGCATTATCTATTCCAACATCCGCAAGTTCGTGTATTATCTGGTCTCCTGCAACCTGGCCGAGATTTTGATCATTTTCCTGGCTACCCTGACCGGCTCACCTCCGCCACTGACCGCCATCCAGTTGCTATGGCTCAACCTGCTCACTGATGGCGCACCGGCGCTGGCGCTGGGAATGGAGAAAGGCGACCCGGATATCATGGAGCAGCAGCCGCGTCCCATGCGCGAGCCGATCATCAACCACCCTATGCTCGTTGGCATCATCGTGCAGACCATCGCCATCACTGCGGTTGTGCTGATCGCTTACTACGTCGGCTGGGCCTGGCACCCATCGAACGCGGCGCTGGCGCAGACCATGGCCTTCATCACGCTCTCCGCTTCGGAGCTGGTGCGGGCCTACACCGCCCGCTCAGAGCGCGCCTCTCTGTTCCGCCTGGGTGTGTTCAGCAACAAGTACATGCAGTACGCGGTGTTGCTTTCCATCGTCCTATTGCTCAGCGTGGTCTACATTCCTTTCCTCCAGCCCATCTTTAACACAGTGACGCTGGGGATGCGGGAGTGGGCTGTCATCCTGCCGCTGCTACTGGTGCCTGGCATCGCTGCCGAGATCACCAAGGCGATCACGCGGTTGCGCGCCCGGCAGCGCACGGCTGCGGTTGCAGTGTAGGGGCATTGAGTCGGGTAGTTACGCGCAGGCTTCACCAGGAGGGGTTATGTCCAAAGATCACGTCCTTGCTATTGACCACGGCACTCAATCGGTGCGCGCGCTCATTTTCAACCTGCGCGGGGACCTGGTTCACAAAGTCCGCGTGCCGGTCGAGCCTTACTTCTCTGAAAAGCCGGGCTGGGCCGAGCAACATTCCACCTATTTCTGGGACAACCTCTGCGCCGCCTGCCAGCGACTGTGGCAGGAGAGCCCGGTTCCCAAAGAGGCGCTGGCGGGCGTGGCGCTCACCACCCAGCGGGCGACGATGGTCAACGTGGACGAGCGCGGCGAAGCGCTCCGCCCGGCCATCGTCTGGCTGGACCAGCGCCGCACCGAGGGGCTGCAGCCGGTGAGTGGGCTGTGGGGGCTGGCCTTTCGCCTGAGCGGGATGACCGAGACGGTCGCCTATCTCCAGGCGGAGGCCGAGGCCAATTGGATCCGCACCTCCCAGCCGGAAATCTGGAAGAGTACGCACAAGTACCTGTTCCTCTCCGGCTACCTGACCCACAAACTGGTGGGCCGCTTCGTGGACAGCGTGGGCTGCCAGGTGGGGTACATGCCCTTCGACTACAAAGGGCTGACCTGGGCGAAGAAATCGGACTGGAAGTGGCAGGCGTTGCCGATGGACGAGAGGCTGCTGCCCGACCTGATTCCACCTACCGAGGTGCTGGGCCAGGTCACCCCCCAGGCCGCCGAGGCAACGGGCATCCCGGCCGGTCTGCCCCTCATCGCCGCCGCCGCCGACAAAGCGTGCGAGGTGATAGGGGCCGGTTGCCTGGAGCCGCACATCGCTTGCCTCTCCTACGGCACCACCGCCACCGTCAACACCACCAGCCGCCGCTACGTCGAGGTCATTCCCCTTATCCCACCCTATCCCAGCGCCGTCCCCGGGGTCTACAACCTGGAGATCTCGATCTACCGGGGCTACTGGATGGTCAGTTGGTTCAAGCAAGAGTTCGGCCTGCGGGAGGAACAACTGGCCCGCGAGCGTGGCTGCGAGCCGGAGGACCTGTTCGACGAGTTGGTCGAGGCGGTGCCGCCGGGTTCGATGGGGCTGACGCTGCAGCCCTACTGGTCGCCCGGTCTCAAGTCACCGGGGCCGGAGGCCAAGGGAGCCATCATCGGCTTCGGCGACGTACACACCCGCGCCCACGTCTACCGCGCCATTTTGGAGGGGCTGGCCTACGCGCTGCGGGAGGGGCTGGAGCGGACGCAGAAGCGGCTGCGCGTGCGCGCGACCGAGGTGCGGGTCTCCGGCGGCGGCTCGCAGTCGGACGCGGCGATGCAGATCACCGCCGACGTGTTCAACCTGCCGGCCAGCCGCCCCCATATCTACGAAACCTCCGGGTTGGGGGCGGCGATGGACGCGGCGGTGGGGCTGGGGTTGCACCCGGATTTCGAGACGGCCGTGGCGGAGATGACGCGGGTGAGTCGCACGTTCGAGCCTCGCCCCGACGCGCGCGACGTCTACGAGGAGTTGTACCAGCGGGTCTACCGGCAGATGTACCGGCGGCTGCGGCCGCTGTACGAGGAGATTCGTCGCCTCACGGGGTATCCGCCAAAGTAGACCAGGGCAGGCTGCTGTGGATTGACCATACGCTCCGGGCAGACAGTCGCTGGCAGACGGCAGCCCGTCATGCGTACCGACTGCAATTGCTTGAGGCAGAGGCTGAGAGCAGTTGTGTCAATGCGGCTGGCCCATCCAGCAAGAGGCATAGCCGGTTGAGCACGTTGCGTCCCAGGATGATTTCCTTACCCAGTTCATCGCCTACCACATAGGCTCCAGGCAATGTCAACGCACCGATTTGCAAATCAACCAGATACAGAAAAACTGTCCGCCGCTCGCCCCACTGACTGCGCAGTCCCGTCTCAAACACGCGCCGCGCACCAATCTCTTGCAGGTAGTGTACAGGGACAATGGTGCCATCGGCACCAGTATCTATGACTGCGGTCAGTTCCACACGGCGGCCGGTCGGGACTGCGGTCAGCACCACGTCGCACACGGGCAATGATGGATCATACGTTGTGTCGTAGGGAAACTCGTTCACCGGGCTAGACAACTCCCTCGATCCGCCCGCCGAGCCAGCGCAGATCACGGCGTTGCCCCGGCTTAACCGGAGCAATAAGAACAGGCAGCAGGTCAAACTGCTTTCGTACCCGTCTCTCCAGGCGTGAAACGTCCTCGTCGTGATCAACCACATTGCCTTGATATAGAGCAATGTGTTGTCCTGGGTATGTCCTCAACAGTCTGTCGTGCATGTTCCAAAATGCCCGAGTTTCGGCGTGAATGGCTTCCCGTTCTACATCATCCAGGTATGTCCGGACGGCTGTCTCCATCACCTCCTCGACTGGTCGAGTTGTCTCGGATGCCAATTGCTCAATTTGCCTGAGCAGCGTGGGCTCTCTCAATCCAATCTCCATCTTCCCGTCTCCTCCTTCTTTGAGACCTCATGACTTGGGCCATGTCAGGCGGTTATCGGGATTATACACAGATATGACGTGATCTGCAAATGATGACAAGCCCTCCACTACCCCTGAACGGTCATTTGTCGTATAATTACGCCCAGAACACGAACACACCGAAGGGAGGAACATGCCGGCAGCACTCGATCGCATCAAGCAGGGACTCGCACAGGCTTTGGACGCGGGCAGGGGTGGGGACACGCCTTACGCCGTGCCGGGGTTGTGGCTCGACCCCGCCGGCCCGCCCGTCCGGCGTTTTGTCAGCCCCTACCGCTTTTTCCTCGACCGCATCGCCTGGATTGAGGCCCAACCCCAGGAGCCGCCCGTCACCGGGCAGGGCGGGGGAGAGTGGACGAGGAACGCGGTGGTCTACAACGTGCTCGTCCGCGCCGCCACCGGCTTCGACCACGACGACGATGGCAGGATCGGTCTCAATCCCGTCGGCGACGGCTGGATGGAGACGGGCACTTTTCTCAAGACCATCGCTCTGCTGCCATACATCAAGAGCCTGGGCTTTAACACGGTACACCTGCTACCCATCACTGCCGTCGGCGAGGATGGACACAAGGGCACGCTGGGATCCGTCTACGCCATCCAGAATCCATACCGGCTCGACCCGCGCCTGGCCGAACCCGCACTCGGACTCGACGCCGAGGCAGAGTTCGCTGCCTTTGTCGAGGCGGCCCATCACCTGGGGTTGCGTCTCGTCGTAGAGTTTGTCTTTCGCACTGCTTCCAAAGATGGTGACTGGGTAGCCGAGCACCCGGAGTGGTTCTACTGGATCCGCGCCAACGTCCCCGACCGGGAGTCCGGCACAGCGCAGGAGAATGCCTACGGCCCGCCCATCTTTGCACCGGAGGAACTGGCGCAGATCGTACCCCAGGCCGAGGGGGAAAACTTTGACGGCCTCATCCCGCCCCACCAGGTCTACCGCGAGATGTTCACCCCGCCGCCACGTCCTGAGAACGTCCGCCTGGTCGAGGGGAGCTGGATCGGCACGCTCGAGGATGGCACGCTTGCGCGCATCCCCGGCGCTTTCGCCGACTGGCCGCCCGACGACGTTCAGCCTCCCTGGACCGACGTCGCCTACCTGCGCATGTACGATCACCCCGACTTTGACTACATCGCCTACAACACCCTGCGCATGTACGACAGTCGCCTGGCGCGGCCGGAGCACGCTGTCGAGCCGCTGTGGGAGCGCATCGTCGGCATCCTGCCTCACTACCAGCGCGCGTTTGGTATTGACGGCGTGATGATTGACATGGGCCACGCGCTGCCGATGGCGCTGAAGCAGCGTTTGGTCGAGACAGCCCGCCAGATGAATCCTGACTTTGCCTTCTGGGACGAGAATTTCAGCATCACCCGCAAGAGCCGCGACGAGGGGTACAACGGGGTCATCGGCAACTATTGGTGGATGGCCTACCGCCCGCAAAAGCTGGTGGACGAGATGCTGCGCGTGTGCGCCGGGCCGGGTTACCCCATCCCTTTCTTCACCGCGCCCGAGAGTCACAACACGCCCCGCGCCGCCGCTCGACCGGGTGGCTTGCCCTACGCGCGGCTGGCCTGGGCGCTGGGATGTCTGCTGCCCGCATTGCCCTTCTGCCACGCCGGCTTCGAGATCGGCGAGACCTTGCCGGTCAACACCGGCCTGGATTTTCTGCTGGAGGAATTGCCTGCCTACCCCTCCGAAAAACTGCCGCTCTTCAGCCAGGCCGCCTACGGGTGGGAGAACGAGCTGAACCTGGTGGAGTGGGTGCGGCGCACCCTCGCCGTCCGCGCCTGTTACGCCGACCTGATCGCCGACCCCGATCCGGTCACCTTTGATCTCCTGGAGACCGACAACCCGCAGGTCTGGGCTGTGGTGCGCCGCCGGGGCGAGCGGGCTATCGGGGCCGTGGTCAACTTTGACTGGGAAGCCACGCAGACCTTCCGCGTCTGGCTGCCTACTGCCAGGTCTCGTCTCTCCGACCTGCTGAGCGGCGACGAGTTCTCGTTGGAGGAGAGTCATCTGCGGGCAGAGTTCGGGCCGGCCCACTGCGCGATAGTAGAGCTGTGAGAGGGCTGGAATTGATTGCATCCCTGGGCGGACGTGGTACAATAACCACACGCACAGCGCAGGAAGAAGGAACAACTGGCTCTACGACCGGCGGGAGAAACTGCTGGCCTACCAGCAGGCCGGCGTGCCGGAGTACTGGATCGTGGATTACCGCGCCCGCACGATCGAGGTACTGGTACTGGAAAAAGGGAAATACACCTTAATGGAAGAATTCCGCAGCGAGGATACGGCCCGTTCGCAAGCGCTCCCTGGCTTTGAGATCGCCGTGGATGATCTGTTCGAGATGTGACAGGTGAAACGAAATTTGACACGTATTGTACTTGTCCGCCACGGCCAGACGGCCTGGAACCGGGAGGCGCGCTTCCGTGGCCGGGCCGACGTAGAATTGGACGAGGTTGGGTTGAGACAAGCGGAGGCAACCGGGCGTTACGTGGCTGCTCGCTGGCCGGTCGTCGCCGTCTACGCCAGCCCTCTGCGCCGCGCGCTGCAGACCGCCGAAGCCATCGCCCGCGCCCAGGAGTTGAGCGTCCAGCCGTTCCAGGGGCTGCTGGACATTAACTTTGGTGATGTGCAGGGGGTTCTGCTCGACGAGGTGGCGCAGCGTTACCCGGACCTCCATAAAGCCTGGCTGGAGGCCCCCCACACGGTTCACTTTCCAGGCGGAGAGACACTCGATGATGTGCGGAGGCGAGTCGTGGCTGGCCTGGACGAGGTGGTCGCTCGCCATCCGGGGCAGACGGTTGCGCTGGTCTCCCACACCGTCGCCAATCGCGTGCTGCTTTGCGCCGTGCTGGGGTGGGGCAACGAGCGTTTCTGGCGACTGCGGCAGGGTACCTGCGCGGTGAACGTCTTCGACGCGGAGGAGAACGGCGACTTTACCATCGTCCTGCTGAACGATACCTGCCATTTGCACGATCTTGTTGAAGAGGGATAAGGTACTATGCCCAACCGAGACCTGCTGCGCCAACATACCAAAGACGAGCTGATTGACCTGCTGGAGGACGCTGCCAAGAACTGGCTGGCTCACGACGGCCTGTGGTTTCTGGCGGCCGAAGATGAATTCGATATAGAGACCGCCATCGAACTGGACAGGCGCGCCTGGGAAAAGTTCACCGTCGTTGAAGCCAGACGTATTATGCGCCGACTGGGAATCGAGCCTGGAGGCGGCATCCCCGCCCTGAAGAAGGCACTAGAATACCGCCTCTACGCTCATCTCAATGTGCAAGAGACGCTCGACGTGGACGAGCGCACCATCATCTTTCGTATGAACGACTGCCGTGTGCAGTCCGCGCGCCAGCGCAAGGGGCTGCCGGACTTTCCCTGCAAGCCGGTGGGGCTGGTGGAATATGGCAATTTCGCCAGCACGATTGACCCTCGCTTTCGCACCCGCTGCATCGCCTGCCCGCCCGACCCCCACCCCGAGGAGTACTGGTGCGCCTGGGAGTTCACGCTCCTCGGGGAGTGAGCACGAGTGAGGAGCGGTTATGCCTCAGACGCCGTTTGACCCCCAAGTGCACAGTTTCGCATTTGCGAACACGTACAAGTTCAACGAGGTAGAACGGCAACACCTGCCCAACCACTTTGCTGCCTATCTCGCTCGGTGTCGCCTTCTCAGATCGGCCGGTGCTCGTCTCAACCCTCTCGGCATCCGGGCTCTGCGCAACGAGCTAGAAAGCCACCTCGCCCCGGAGTATGGCCTGTGTGGGGGAATGTGCTTCGCCGTGCTCGACTTTTACGAGGCCGGCATCCCTATCCCCAGAGGGCAGGGTGTCAACGGCCAACCTATTCCTGGAACGCGCCTGCACAGCTACATCTGGAGGCGACAGTTGGACAGCCTGGTCAGCGATGGAGCCAGGTTCCTGGTCTGGCTGGTCTTTTTGAACCACGTTCCCCTGGCCTGGCCGTTCCGGGGAAGAGCCGGATGGCTTCTGGCCCGGTCGAAAAAGGAGTGGAGAAAGCTGAGAGCCTCGGTGGACGCGGGCGAACCGGTCCCGATTGGGCTGGTGCGCGATACAGAGGACGTCTACGAGAACCACCAGGTTCTGGCGATTGGCTACGACGAAGCAGACGAGACTCGCGGCACGATCTACCTGTACGACCCGAACTGCCCGGACAAAGTGTCTACTATCGGCATCGAGTTTGGCAGGCAACAACTCGATGGCCAGGAAAGCTGTCAGGCGAAGGCGTCCCTGCGAGGTTTCTTCTGCGAGGTCTATAGGCCAACCGATCCATCTGAGGTCATTGGATAGCCAGGTATACGACAGGTGTATTGGCCTTGTATCTCGGACGTGGCTATGCTACAATGATGGCGGCAGCACGGGTTACAAGTTGAAGGAACTGCGCCTCATTGGAACCATCGAGTTCTGGTCCTGGGGCATATCGGTTGCACGGAGGGCAAGTGATGGAAGAGACAGTGACTATTTACGTACCGACGAGCCTGCAACGGCAACTCAACCGCACAGCGGAGGAGTTGGGACGCGATATTCGTCTCTATGCGGCCCTGATGGTCTTTCGCCTGGGAAAGTTGTCGTCGGGTGCGGCGGCCGAGTTGGCCGGAGTGCCACGCGTGATGTTTCTCGACCTGTGCGCCGAGTATGGCATCCCGATATCGCAGATCACGCCAGAGGAATTACGCCGTGAGGTCGAAGGTGGATAAAGCGCCCCTGGTCAGCGACACTTCGGTTCTGTTGTACCTGGAGCGGGCTGTTGGATGCGATACAGCAGAAAGGCTTTCGCCTGCATCCCAATCTCTATGCCGAGGTGCTGGTGCTAGCCGGGGAACGTCATTGATGGCTTGCGACGATGCGTCACCTTTTGCCAGAAGCCAGGATCACCTGTTGTCTAACCCTTGTCGCAAGCCGCAAGGGGAAAGGGTGCTAAAGTGGATGAATCTGTGATCTGGACCATAGCGCTGTGGAGTGGCGCGCTTGGAATTCTGCTCCTCACCGTGGCAGGTGTGGCAGCGTTGTACTTTAGCATCAGTGCGCGTGGGGCCAGGGATGCAGCCTCCACTGACCAATCCCAGTCGTCTGCCAAAGACGGGGCTTCTACAGAGGAAACCTCGCCGCCCGACAGTTCGTCCGGCGAGGAGAGTGCAGCCGGCGGGGGTTTCTGGGCCTGGGTCAAGGCCTGGGTCTTTGCCGTTGTCCACGCAGGCACGGTCAGCCTGGTGCTTGGCGGGATAACGTTTTTTGAGGATCTCTCGAAAGCCAGCGAGGAGATACAACAGACAGGCACGGTGACGTTTCCAAAGCAGCTCCTGCCAGAGACACTGACCGGGTCTGCGTCTCGAAAGCTTCTCTCCAGGCCCTCTGGCGACTCGTCGTCAAGTGATGATGATCGTAGCGCTGCCACCGGCGAGGCTCCTGGTACGCCTGCTCCCGACTCTGCGGAGTGGCAGGTGGTAGACCTGCCAGAAGGTGTGAAGGCCAAGAGTCGAAGGTAAAGACTCGATATGCCCCAACCCCTCACCGCTGTCCTGATCGGCGCTGGCGTCCGAGGCTACGCCGCTTATGGCCCCTACGGGCTGGCGCACCCGGATGAAATCTGGTATCTTCTCAAAAAGTTGGGGCGAGGGTAGGTCGGATTTGCTATCCGACCCTATGGCGGTTAGCAAAACCGCCCTACTGCCCCACGATATTGAGAAGATACAAATCTGCTTCGTTGCCGTCGCCGAGCTGCACGACACCCGCCGGGCTGAGGCAGTGACATGCTGACGGCATCTCTATGTAATTTGACTATTGACAAATTGCACATAGCGTGGTATACTCACCTCGCTGAAAAGGATCTGGCGGTCTTGTGAGAGAGGAAGAAGGATGCGAGGTCGGGGAGGAGGAGGACGGAGACGTGGGCGCCGGGCGGTGCGGATGCTGGAGCCAGCACTGCTCCTGCTCCTCCGCCACGGCCCGGCCCATGGCTATACCTTCCTGGAGCAACTGAGGGACTTTGGCCTGGGAGATCTGGACCCCAGCGTCGTCTACCGGACGCTGCGAGATATGGAGGAGAGAGGCTGGGTCACTTCGACCTGGGACGAGGAGCAGACACAAGGGCCGCCCCGGCGGGTCTATTGCCTCACCGCGCTGGGGGACGAGATGCTGGCCTTGTGTGCGCAGGACCTGATTGAAAGCAGAAAAAAGATTGACTATTTCCTGGGAGTCTATCGCCGCCACATGGAGGAGGGTGAGAATGAGCATCATTGAGTCATTGCTGGATAGTCTGCCAACCGACGCGCCGGTCCGCCAGGCGGTGGTGGGCGCTTTCTGGACGGCGGTAGTGCTGGACACTGACCCGCCCCGCTGTGGCCTGGCCTCGACGCTGCGTCCGATCAGCCATCCCGGTGGCCCGCCAGTGCCAGAGGCAGGCCACCTGCTAGAACGCAGTGGGCGAGAACTGGCGGCGCTACTCCGCTCGTCCAGCACGCTGGAGGCCAGCATCGGCATGGCGGCGTTCAACGCGCTGCTGGAGGTGGACGAGACCGCCTGCACCGAGGTCAACGCTGAGGACGTGATCCTGGAGCGAGGGGCTGGCCGACGGGTTGCCATCGTGGGTCACTTTCCCTTCGTCGAGCGGGTGCGGCAAGCGGCGGCCGAGTGCTGGGTGGTAGAACTGCACCCCCACCCTGGCGACGTGCCTGCCGAGCGGGCTGGCGAGGTGCTACCCCAGGCGGACGTGGTTGCCCTGACCGGCACGTCGCTCATCAACCACACGTTCGACGGCCTGATCCGCCTCTGCCGGCCCGATGCTTTCGTCATCCTACTCGGCGGCAGTGCCCCGCTTTCGGCAGTGCCGTTTGATTATCGCGTGGACGCGGTCGCCGGGACGCTGGTGGTGGACATGCCAGCCGCATTACAGGCCGTGAGCCAGGGAGCCACCTTCCGCCAGATACCGGGCAAACGGCTGCTGACAATGATGAGGAAGCAACGAAACAATGAAGCAATGAACCAATGAACAATGAACAATGACAGAGTGGCGATAACACAACTTCACTGAGGGAGGAAAATGATTACGGACAAACAGGTTCTTAACGCTTTACGTGGGGTGATGCACCCCGAGATGAAACGCAATCTGGTGGAACTGGGAATGATCAAGGACATCGCTGTCAAAGATGGCGAGGTCGCCGTCATCCTGGCTTTGCCCTTTAAGGAAATCCCTATCAAGGACGACCTGGTGCAGAGTGTGAGAGAGGCGGTGAGGGAACTCGACGCCGACCGCCAAGTCCAGGTGAATCTGGTCGAGATGAGCCAGCAGGAACGCGCCGCGTTTATGAGCATGGCCGAGGGTGGCCCCAAGCCAGCGCAGTCGATGAACAAGATTGACCACGTGGTGGCCGTGCTGAGCGGGAAGGGCGGCGTTGGTAAATCGTCGGTGGCGG
>JAUXFI010000049.1 GCA_030620125.1 Anaerolineae bacterium | reverse complement strand
TCGTGCCCATCATCTGTGGCGAAGACGAGCGGGCATTCGAGATGACGAGGCTGTGCCAGCAGGAGGACATCTTCGTGCTGCCGGTGGTCTCCCCTGCCGTACCGGTCGGGCTGGCGCGGCTGCGGGCCAACGTGACGGCGGATCACTCGGAGGAGGACATCGCCTACGCGCTGGACGTCTTTGAGCGGGCGGGCAAGGCGGTGGGTGTCATCTGAATGAACAATGAACCAATTAACAATGAACAATGTCAGGCGGGGGTGGTGGGGCGGATAACTGCGTAGAGCATGTGGCGAGGGATGGGCTGTCCCAGGAATAATAGCACCATCTCAACGCACGTGGGCAAGCAGTCTGCATGATCATGCTGGCGAATGTGGGGTACGTTGAGCAAGGTGGTGGGCACGATGGGCGATCTCCTGCAGGCGTTCGGGGCTGGTCAGCACTATGCCGGTTTCTACGTCTACGTCCAGGGTGCCGACCTCTCCCACGGGACCGGTGTCCGGGTAGGCCAGTATGACGGGAACGCGCCATCGGATGCGGTCGCCGACAACCAGCGATGGCTCGCCGCCGTAGAGCAGGTTGCCAATCTCGCTGACGACCACCCTGCTGACGCGCCGCCGGGCCATCGTTGCCGTCACGTTGATCTGAGTAGACAGGTGAATGTCTACCTCCAGAAGCCCTGTGCGAGGTAGGGGGAGGCCTTCCAGTTGAACGCTTGTCACGTCTCTCATTATTTACCTCCGTGTGCCTATTACACTTGTATCCGACGGGGAGGGCAAACCGATACGAAATGAGCGCCATTGTTTTATTGAAGCGCAATCGCGCCCGGCCGGTGCTGCAGCGCCATCCCTGGGTCTTTTCCGGCGCGATTGAGCGCATCGAAGGAGACGCGGCGGACGGCGATGTCGTCGAGGTGCGCGACGCGGGCCATAACTGGCTGGCGCGGGGCTACCTCAACCGGCGCTCTCAAATCGTGGTGCGGTTGCTCACCTGGCGGCAGGATGAGCCGGTAGATCGCGCTTTCTGGCAGCGGCGGCTGGAGCGAGCCATCGCTGCTCGCCAGGCTCTCGCCGACGATCCTGCCACCACCGCCTACCGGCTCGTGCACGCCGAATCGGACTATCTGCCGGGGCTGATCGTGGACCGGTACGGGGAGTGGCTGGCAGTGCAGTTCCTCACGCTGGGCGTGGAGCGGCGGCGGGACGAGATCGTGGCCGCGCTGGCGGATCTGCTCGCCCCTCGGGGCATCTATGAGCGCTCCAACGTGGAGGTGCGGGCGAAGGAGGGTCTGGAGCAGCGTGCGGGGCCGCTGTGGGGCGAGGAGCCGCCGGAGTTGGTGGAGATTCTGGAGAATGGCCACCGCTTCCTGGTGAACGTCCAGCAGGGCCACAAGACCGGCTTTTACCTGGATCAGCGGGAGAACCGGGCGCGGCTGCCCGCTTTTTGCGATGGGGTGGAGGTGCTCGACGCTTTTGCCTACAACGGGGGTTTCGGTGTCTACGCGGCGGCGGGTGGGGCGAAGATAGTCACACTGGTCGAAAGTTCGGCTCCGGCGTTGCACCTGGCGCGGCGTGATTTTGCGCTCAATGGCTTTGATCGGTGTGGCGTCGAGTACGTGGAGGGGGACGTCTTTAGCGTCCTGCGCGGCTACCGTGCCCAGGGCCACAAGTTCGACGTGGTCGTGCTCGACCCGCCCAAGTTTGCCCGCAGCGAGCGGGAGGTGAAGCGAGCGGCGCGGGCCTACAAAGACGTCAACCTGCTGGCCTTTCAGTTGCTCCGGCCGGGTGGGGTGCTGTTCACCTGCTCCTGCTCGGGCGCTGTATCCCTTGACCTGTTTCAAAAGATCGTCTTCGGCGCGGCGGTGGACGCGGAGCGGGAGGCGCAGATCGTGGGCTACCTGGCGCAAGGGGCCGATCATCCCGTGGCGCTGACCTTCCCGGAGGGGGCGTACCTGAAGGGGTTGATTTGTCGGGTGTGGTAGGGGTTGGAGATTAGAGATTGGAGATTGGGGATTGGGGGTGGAGGGGCTGCGGGCTGATTGAGACGGACTGCCCGCCGTGGAGCGGGAAGACGTACAGGGCGTTTTTGCTCGACCGAGAGGAAAGGTAGAGGAGACGCGGGGCGCAAAACGCAGGGGCGGCGGAGAACGCCGCCCCTGTTTGTGTTATCTCTACGCTACAACGTCAGTCCCATCCCGTCGTAGGCCACGAGCACGCCGTGGGGGGCAAAGTAGTGTACCAGTTCGTCGTGGGGTAGGTTGCTCTGGTGGGAAAAGTGGAACGCCACGAAGCGGGCGTCCTCGGTCAGCCAGCCCTCGCGGACAAAGTGTTGGCGGGCTTCCAGGAAACTCTCCACGTTGTGGTGTTCTCCCCAGCGCGGGGTGTGGCCCATTGTCTCTTCCATCAGTACAGCGTCGAACGGGGCTTCCCGCGCCACAATGTGCCATGCCCGCTCCGAAAGTGGCCCCGAGTCGGTGGCGTAGAACAGCTTGCGTGTGCCGTCACTGACGATGTAGAGCAGCGCCGCCTGGTCTCCGTCGTGGGTGGCGGGCAGGGCCGTGATCTGGTACTGGCCGCTCCGCCAGTTCTGTCCGGCCCGTACCGTCTCCAGAGACAGATTGCCCTTTTTGACCAAAGTGGGCCAGTGATGGTCGCGCCGCAACGCGCGGGTGACCGGCCCCGGCCCAAAGATGCGCAGCGGCGTGACGGGCGTGGGGCAGAAACGGGGCTCGCGCCAGGCCAGGTTGCTGGGTAGGAAATGGTCTGGGTGGGCGTGAGTCACCAGCAATGTCTCCATGCGACTCAACCGCACGCCGAACCGCTGCGTCGCCGCGCTCAAGTCGGGACCACAGTCGAGCAGCAGGTCGTCGTTGACCAGCGTGGCCGTCCGCATGCGCACGTTGCGCCCGCCTGCCTCCCGCGCGTGCTTGCAGGTGGGACATTCACAGAATGGGGAGGGGATGCCTTCGGCTGCTGCTGTGCCCAGGAAGAGTATCTTCAATGGTTGCCTCTCAGTGGGTTCAAGATGCTGGGCGGCGTGGAAGCCGCCTCTGCTGCGGACTCTTGTACATTCTAGCGCGTTCCAACGGGAGTGTCAAGGGCAGAGGAACTAACGGGAGCAAGCGGCGGGTTTGGCTATTGGGGGAGTGAGGCTATAATTGAAGCGTGAAATGTGAAAACGTCGAGTCTCATGCAGCGCATGCACAAACGTGGGTGTGTTATGCCTGAATCCAGTGCCCCCGCGTCCTCTACATCCACATCCACATCGTGGCGGCGTAATCTGTATGCCATCTGGTTCGTCGAACTGGTGGCCATCGTCGGTTTCACCGTCGTTCTTCCTCTCCTGCCGCTCTACATACGGGAGTTGGGCGTGCAGGGGGAGCGGGAGGTCAGGATTTGGGCCGGGATCGTCTTCTCCGCCCAGGCGGTGACGATGGCGGTCTTTGGTCCTATCTGGGGCGCGCTCAGTGACCGGTATGGCCGCAAGGTGATGGTCGAGCGGGCGATGTTCAGCGGAGCTGTGTTGATCACGTTGATGGGCTTTGTGCAGAACGTGCAGCAACTGACGGCGCTCCGTGTCCTGCAAGGTGCGCTGACCGGCACGGTCACAGCGGCGACTGCCCTCGTCGCCACGACTGCGCCCCGCGAGCGCGTCGGTTATGCCCTGGGTGCGCTTCAGATGGCGATCTACGTTGGAGCCTCGGCGGGGCCGCTGTTGGGCGGGGTGGTGGCCGACACTTTTGGCTATCGCGCGGCGTTCTGGCTCACGGGGGGATTGCTATTCCTGGCTGCGTTGGGGGTGTTGATCTTTGTCAAGGAGGAGTTTCAGCCCGCCGCGCCGCCGGTGGACGAGCGGGCTTTAGCCGGCGAGGGCGGAATGGGTATACGGAATCGAGTACGGAACAGGCTGTTGCCGCTGTTGGGCCTGTCGTCGTTGCTCGGTGTGCTGGGGGTGCGCCTGCTGATGCGATTGGGATCGCGCCTGGTGGGACCGGTGTTGCCACTTTTCATTCAGTCCATCGCTCCGCCCGGCGCTCGCGTGGCCTCTATCACAGGGGTGATCAGCGGGGGCAGCGCTCTGACTGGTGCTGTAGGCGCTCTGGCGTTGGGCCGGCTCGGCGACCGCGTGGGCTACCGGGGGATTCTGGTGGCTTGTGCGATTGCCTCGGCTGTGTGCTATGTGCCCCAAGCCTTTGTCAACGATCCCGTACAGTTGTTGTTCCTGCAGGCGGGGACAGGGCTGGCGATGGGAGGCATCCTGGCCTCGCTCAGCGCCTCGCTGGCTGCGCTGGCGCCGGAGGGCCGGGAGGGGATCGTCTACGGGGTGGACGCCAGCGTGGTGTCGGTTGCCAACGCTATCGCGCCGGTGATGGGCAGTGCGCTGGCGGTCTGGCTGGGGCTGCGCGCGCCTTTTCTGTTTGCTGCTGGCATTTTTGGGCTGGCGGGGGTCGCCGCGGCCCGGCTACTACAGCGCGGCGACTCTATCTCCACGCGATCCACATCAGGGCAAAAGTGACCAGCAGCGCTATGAATCCTCCGCCGTCGAAGGCGATGAAGCGACACCCGGTCAGCGCCAGTGTGGCATGCCCTGGTGGCAGCGTCAGCAGCATCCACGTCTCGCCCGCCAGCCCGATTGCTTGCTGCGCGATGATGATCAGGAATAGCCAGCGGTAGCGCCAGGGGTTCCAGATCGCCAGTGGGTACGTCACGTTCCACATTAGAAACAGGATGCCCATCCCACGGATGAGTGTTTCTCCTGGGATCCCACTCATCTCGAAGCCGGGGGTATAGGCTTCTGGCCTGGCGATGAAGGCCAGTGCGCAACTGACGTTGAAGAAGAACACCACGGCCAGCGCCAGCCGGGCCAGCAAGAGAGTAGCGTGACGATGGTTCATCTACTTGTCTCCAGCGCAGATTGTGCAGTCACGTCTCGCGTCTCGTGTTTTGCAGAGTATACCATGCTCACTTGACTTGCCCAAACTGAGACTCTGTTGTACTATCTCTCTTATTGGGTTAACTACTCGGCCATCCTTGCGAAGGTTGCGAAAGGCCTTGTCGCCGGGGCAACTTTTGGTAGGCAAAGACACTTTTGGCCCAAAAGTTCTCACCAAACCTTCGCAAGGGTTCTTCCGTCTGATAGTTACACACTGGAGAAATAAGGAGGATACCGATGGGAAAAGTCTATCGTCACAAGCCCGGCGCGCCCGATGAGTACCTGGGCCGGGTCGAGCCTGAAAACGGCAAAGTCTACCTGCACCGTCACGGCCCGGATGAGTACCTGGGCCGCGTAGAATTGGACAGCGGCAAGGTTTACCGTCACCGCCGTGGCCCCGACGAGTATCTGGGTCAGGTGCGCCTGGGCGACGGCAAGGTCTACAGCCATCGTTTCGGGCCGGATCGGTATGTGGCGGAGGTCAAGTCGGAAGGCCGCATCTACCGTCACAAGCCCGGTGCTCCAGACGAGTACCTGGGCAAGGTCGAGGATATGCACTCGCTGGCGGAGGGTGGCGCGGCGTTCTTTTTGCTCCTGCTGCCTGTCGTCGGCGGGGCCGAGATCGAAGCGGGCGAAGGTTCCGAGTGCTCTGACGAGGAGTGATATGAGCTGGGATTTCGGCTTGTGGTTGCACCAGCACGAGGCAGAGCTCGAGGCGCGATGGCTGGCGGCGGTTCAAGGACTGCCGGCATACGATGTTTCTGCAGAAGAACATCTCTCCTACTGGCATCTTCTTGTCGAGGCCTTGACAGATGACCAGTCTGAGGCATTGTCTACAAAGGTCCACGAGTGGGCGGACCGAGAGACGAGAGAGCGCGGGGCTACTCCCACCGAACTTTTGTCCGTCGCCGACGGCCTTTCTCAAGCGACTCGAGACCTGCTGTCGCCGGGAGAAGATATGGTTGCGGCCAACCGTCGCCTCAACGATCTGATGGCAGCCGTGGCTTTCTACTTTGCTGGTCAGGTGGAGCGACTGGACGTTGAAAAGTCTCAACTTGAGTCTCTCTACGAGATCACCCGGGAGCTGGCCTCCGGCCTTGACCTTTCCAGGTTACTCCAGAGGACTCTGGCTGAGGTGACGGAAGCGATCGCTGCAGAGAGCGGGGCGATCTTTTTGGTGGATGGGGCGACTGGACAGGTCAAACCCGAAGCGAAGATTGCCTGGGACGGCGAAGAGATTTCTCTGGACGCACTCCCTTCTGCATGGCAGTTGGGCCAGCCTGAGCCGCTGTTGATTCTGGACGATCTGCAGATAGAGCAAACAGAGGCGTGGGCAAGGACGCTGGTCGGCTCAAGCGCAGGCTCCCTGATCGTGGCTCCTCTCGTTGCCACCGGCGAGTTTCAGGGGCTGCTGGCCGTAGCCAGTTCGCGCGCGGGAGCTTTTGATGCTGACTGCGCGCGGCTCTTTCACGCTGTTCTCGGCCAGATTGCCACGGCCATTGGCAACGCTCAAGTCTATCGCCTCCTCAGCCAGCAGTCTCAAGAGTTGGGCCAGATGCTCCGCCACCAACAGGAGGAAGCGACCAAGAGTCACGCGATTCTCGCCTCCATCGCAGATGGCGTCGTCGTGAACGACACTGAAGGGCAAATTATCCTGATCAATCCGGCTGCGAAACACATTCTGGGCCTACCTGATGGGGACTTGAGCGGCCAGGGTTTTAGAGATCTCTTCTCCAGCTTTGATGCCAAGGGCAGAGAGGAGGCAGTTGCCGCTATGGAGATGTTTCTGGGCACCCCTGACCCAGGACTGCCCCAGGCCTTTAGGGTGACCTTGGGCGTGGGTGATCGTGTCATTAACTCTCATCTTGCTCCTGTGCTGACCAGGAGCGGCGATTCTCTGGGGGTTGTCACCATCCTGCGTGACGTCACCAAGGAGGTAGAGGCAGATCGGGCCAAGAGCGAGTTTGTGTCCACTGTCTCTCACGAACTGCGCACGCCGATGACCGCCATCAAAGGGTACACTGACCTTCTTCACGCGGGGGCCGTTGGTCCCATCAATGACGAGCAGCGGCACTTTTTGAACATCATCAGGGACAACGCCGACCGGCTGACTGCTTTGATAAGTGACCTCCTGGACATCTCGCGGGTTGAGACCGGGCGCATCCGCTTTGAGCCTCGGCCTATGCAAATCGGTGAGGCGATCGCCAACGTGGTCAATGCGCTGGCTGGCCAGTCCGAGGCCAAGCGGCAGACCTTGATCTACGAGGTCGCCGGAGGCATACCCGATATTATGGCCGACCGAGATCGGATCATCCAGGTGTTGACCAATCTGATCGGCAATGCCATCCACTACACCCCCGATGGTGGCGAGGTCCACGTGCGGGCATATTCCGTCGAAGGGGCTGTACGTGTGGATGTACGGGATACAGGCATCGGTATTGCCCTTGAGGACCTGGGACACGTCTTTGAGCGTTTCTACCGGGCCGATCATCCCCTGGTTCGGGAGAGCAGAGGGACAGGTCTGGGATTGTCCATCGTCAAGGTATTCGTGGAGATGCACAATGGTCGGGTCTGGGTCGAGAGCGAGCCGGGCGAAGGAAGCACTTTTACCTTCATCCTGCCCGTATCTGCTGAGACAGAGGAAGAAGGTCGCCAGCCTCCTTCGCGTTTGGTGGCGCGCCTGCGGACAGTCCTGGTCGTAGATGATGATCACAACGTGACGGACCTGGTCGAGACACAACTGGAGGGGGGCGGATACAAGGTGCTCTCTCTGGCCAAGGGGCTTCCCGTTGTGGCCTGGGCCGAGGAGAAACGACCTGACCTCGTCATTCTGGATCTGATTCTCCCCGACGTCGAGGGTCTGGAGGTGCTCCGCAACTTGAAGGAGAACCCCATCACAGCCGATATTCCCGTCATCGTGATGACTGTCGTGCCCGACGACGGAACTGCTCGTGATCTGGGAGCCGTGGATTACCTGACAAAGCCCGTGGATGTCAAGAGCCTGTTGCGGAGCGTCGAGGAGGCATTGACCTGGCAGGGTCACGTGCTCATCGTTGATGACGAACCGGACGCGATCGAACTGCTGTCGGCGACGATGCGCCGTATTGGTTTTACTCCCCTGGTGGCTGCTGATGGCTACGAGGCGCTGGCGATGGCCCGTCGCCACCGGCCCGAGTTGATCCTGCTGGACCTGCGCCTGCCGGGGATGGATGGCTTTGAGGCCTTGACCCACTTGAAGCGGGATGCTATCACGCAGGCCATTCCCATCATTGCGATCTCGGCTCACGTAACGGATGTGGAGCAGGGGCGAAAGCGCCTCGTCGCCCTGGGAGTCGCCAGTTTTCTCCCCAAGCCTTTCTCCGTCGCCGAGTTGCTGAGTGAGGTCGAGGCAGCCGTACAACCGGTTTCTGGGCCGGATGCGCTGTAGCAGTGCAAAGATAGGGTTCGGTGCATAATTACCCGATCATCCTCACTGATTTTCAACCCTCGCTTGAGGTGACACACGTGCTGCGCGGGCAGGGTGTTGACCCGGCCCGCGCCCGCCCCGACATTGTTGCGGCGGCACGGGGTGTGCTTGACAAAGCACAGGCATTGCTTGCCCCTGCCGCGCTGTACGTCACTCTGCCCGTGCGCGATTTCCAACGCCAACGGGTGGTGCTGGAGGGGGGGGAGGTCTTTGCGGGGCCATTGGTGGCCCGGGCGCTGGCGGGCGCGACGGAAGTAACCCTTGCTGTGTGTACCATAGGGCCGGCGCTGGAGGAACAGGTATCCGCCCTCTTCTCCGCTGGCGACATGGTGCGGGCGCTGGCATTGGATGGCGCCGGGATCGCCGCTCTTGGGGAGGTCTCTGGCACAGTCGTCGCCCGGATACGGGATGAGGCCGCAGCGCGTGGATTGGGCACGGGTATGCGCGCCAGCCCAGGCCAGGAGGGATGGCCGATCGAGCAGCAGCGGGTGTTCTTCGACTTGATACTCGCCGAGGAGATCGGTGTCCGGCTGACCGAAAGCTGCCTTATGCTGCCGTGCAAGTCCATCTCCTTCGTCATTGGATTGGGGCCCGAGATGCGGCCCGACGCAGTTACCTGCGACTTTTGCTCAAAGCGCGAGCGTTGTCGTTGGCGGGTGTGAGAGTGTGCTATGACCAACGAAACCGACGAACTCGTTGTGGACTTTGAACCTCTGGGCCTGCGGGCGCGTGTCGCGCCGGGCACGACGTTGCTGGAGGCTGCCCGCCAGGCTGGCGTGGGGCTGAGCGCTGTCTGCGGTGGCACGGGCGGCTGTGGGACTTGCCTCGTGCGTATCGTCTCCGGTCAGGTCACGCCGGCCACAGATGCCGAATGTGATTTCGTGACCGGTGGTCTGCGGCTGGCCTGCCAGACCCGCGTGCTGGGCGACGCGCGGGTGGACGTTCCGCCGGCTTCCGTCACGGCTCCGCAGCGGACGCAGATCGAGGGCCGCGAGCGGGCGGTCGAACTGGACCCGGCCGCGAGGGCCTTTGACGTGACGTTGGCTCCGCCCAGCTTGGCCGACCTGCGGGCCGATGCGACACGATTGTGCGAGGCTCTCCACCAACAGCACTCTGTAGTCGTCGAGCGGTGCGATTACAGGGCGCTGTGCCAACTCTCCACCTTACTGCGTGAGCGTGAATGGCGTGCCCGTGTCGTCATTCGAGATGGCGAGATCGTCGCCGTCGCTCCGGCCGGCGACTCGCTGCTGGGGCTGGCAGTTGATATCGGCACGACCAAGCTGGCCGCCTACCTGATGGACCTGGAGAGCGGCGAGACGCTGGCTGCCGCGGGCGTGATGAATCCCCAGATCGCTTATGGGGAAGATGTGATGGCCCGCATCTCCTACGCGATGGGGGGAGAGGCTCAGGCACGGGAGCTTGAGCGTATTCTCGTCGGCGGGCTGAACGACCTGGCACGCGAATTGTGTGGGCAGGTTGGGCGCGATAGCGCCGAGATCGTCGAGGCGGTGCTGGTGGGTAACACCTGCATGCATCACCTGGTGCTGGGGTTGCCGGTGGCTCAACTGGGGCTGGCCCCCTACGTGCCTGCTCTGGCATATTCTTATGACCTCAAGGCGCGGGAGCTGGGGCTGCCTCTGTCCCCTGGCGCGAACGTCCATCTTTTGCCCAATATCGCGGGCTTCGTCGGCGCGGATCACGTGGCCATGCTCCTGGCAACTCGTATGCACGAGGCGCGCGAGATCACTGTGGGTCTGGACATTGGCACCAACACAGAGATCAGCCTGGCCGTGGAAGGACGGCTGTTGAGTTGCTCCTGTGCCTCCGGCCCGGCCTTCGAGGGAGCCCATATCCACGACGGGATGCGGGCCGCGCCGGGCGCGATCGAGTGGGTGCGTCTGGTTGGCGAGCGGGTGGAGTACCAGACGGTTGACGGCGCGCCGCCTGTGGGTATCTGTGGATCCGGCGTGCTGGACGTTGTGGCCGAACTGCGAAAGGTCGGCGTGCTGGGGGCCAATGGCGCGATGAGACCCGACAGCCATCCTCGCGTGCGTGGTAAGGGTAGGGGGGGCGAGTTCCTGCTTGTTCCGGCTGGTGAACGGAATGCTCCCCGCGACTTGGTCATCACCCGCAAGGACGTGAATGAGATTCAACTAGCCAAGGCGGCCATCCACGCTGGGATTGAGGTACTGCTGGGCGAGGCCGGATTGGAGGCAGGGCAGATCGAACGGGTGGTGGTGGCGGGGGCTTTCGGCACTTATCTGGACGTGGGCAGCGCGTTGGATGTGGGGATGTTCCCGCTGCTGCCCCGCGAGCGGTTCGTCCAGGTGGGCAACGGTGCCGGCATCGGCGCCAAGCTGGCGTTGGTCTCTCGTCGCTGCCGTGCGGTCGCCGATGAAATCGCCCGCCGTGTGGAGTACGTCGAACTGAC
>JAUXFI010000184.1 GCA_030620125.1 Anaerolineae bacterium | reverse complement strand
TGGAAGCGGCAGGCGGGGGAGGTGCTGACCCGCTTCGGGTATGACGTGTTCTGGTAGAGACAGGGTAGCGGAAGGGAGCCATCCACTCACGCTCAGCCAGATCCAACAGTCCAGCCAAAGCGCTCCCAGTCCACAGTCCCGTCTGCGTCGAACTCGACTCCCTCGGTTTCCAACAATACCCGCTGGAGATCGGCGGCGTGCTCCCGGCGACTGATGGAGATGCGGCCCTGGCTGTTGATGACGCGGTGCCACGGGATGTCAGAGCCTTCCGGCAGGCTATGCAATGCCCAGCCGACAGTGCGGGCGGCGCGGGGACGGCCTAGCATGCGGGCAATCGCCCCGTAGGAAGTGACCTTGCCAGGCGGCACCTGCCGCACCAGATGGTAGACACGCTTGAAGAAGCCAGTAGTCATTGTCGGGGCGAAGGCAGACCAAACACTGATCGAGACACTGAAGCAGACGAGGGCATACTAGCGGCGCATGGCTGGCGGCATAAGCCGGTCTTTGGGGACGGTGCGGAGGTATTCTTCGTACATCTCTGCCGCATAGTCCCCCTTGTAGGCTGCCCACAGTCGCTTGTCGTCGAGGGCCAAGGCATCGCGGATGTAACGCATGGTGGTGTGAGGAATGTCGGCGCTGCCAGCATCAACCATCGTCACGATGGTGTGGGATTCACCGTTTAGGCAGATTACCCGTTTGTAGAACCAGATGTGGTCACCCTTGCCGTGCTTGCGATCTTGAGTGAAACCCAGTCTGGTTAGAGCGCGGATGACTTGACGAGGCTTCCAAATATGTCTGCGTCCCATGACTCCGGCCGGTGGCTGAATAACTCTGCAATGCGATCGAGAAACGTGGGGGGGCGGTGTGGGCTATGCAGGGAAGCCTGAGTCAAGGAAGGGATGACTTTCTCGGTGAGCAAGGCCAGATGCTCTCTATATGGCGCTTCCTGATTGAAATCGTCGTGAGCCACAATGAAGTGCCAGTACTCAAAGATGGCGTCAATAAACTTCCTGCGAACCTCAGCCTCAGTCTGACCCGAGGTGTAGATATTCAGTTCCGGGCAATATAAGGTTACACCGACCTCATCGCGGCTGATCTCAGCCGTCAATAGGGGCTCCATTCTTATTACCTCGCGTTTGCCTGTTGTCTCTGCATATTAGTAATTATAGCCGAGATTATTGGGGTGTCAATCCGCTGGCACCCTACAGCATCTCCAAGAACGCAGCCACGCGCTCCCGCACCCCACCCTCGTTGTAGAGCCGTGCATCGCACATGTCGGCCTCCAGGATAAGTACGGGGAGGTCCAGCGTATCCCGCAGTTCGTCCCGCACGTCGCTCTGGGTGATGGAGAAGGGCTTGCAGGAGCGGTTGGCGTGCATCACCATCCCGTCTACCTGGAAGCGGCGAGCCAGGCCGGTGATGGTGCGCAGCCGCGTGGGCAGGTCCACGTTGATGAACACGCCGGTATAGGCCCGCGCCAGACCGGCAAAGGGCTCCTCGAGGTCAAGTTCGACCGTCCAGGCGTTGGTGTAGGTATCGGCGACGAAACAGGCACCGGCGTCCATAAAGGGGCGGAAGAAGCGGTAGAGGCGGTACCAGATGGCGATATTATCCCAGAGGAGACGGTACCGCTCGCCAGGCACCGCGCCAACGGACTGGGCGACCCGCTCCTCCAGTTCGGCCTTGAGGTGGCGGTAGCAATCTACCGCCCGGCGCGTACCGCGCAGCGCGACGACAGGGGCCATGGCGACGAAGAGGTCGGGGGCGTTGATTGGGGAAGGCCGGTGCTGCCCGAAAGCCAGGACCTCCTGCCACAGCGCGACTGCCTCTCGAGAGAGGGCAATGGTGGAGCGGAACTTATCGGGCTTCAGGCGGCGGCCTGTGTGCGCTTCCAGCCAGGCGACGAACTCACGCAACTGGTCAACGACGTAGGCGATGATGTGGGGCTCGGCCGGGGTGGCGCGCTGAAAGGGTACGTCGAGGACAAACAGGGGCACGTCGTAGAGCGCGGCCAGCGCCTCGTACCACTTGAGCACGGTGCCACAGATGTTGTTGCAGCAGACCAGCAGGTCGGGGCGGGGCATCCCGTTCAGCGGCGCGCCCCTGGGCTGCAGCACCGCCCCGATGTGGCTGCGGGCGTAGGAGCAAAGGTCGGCGGGGAAGCCCTGTGCCTCGGCCACCTGGCACAGGCCGACGGCAACCCCCCGCGCGCCACACAGCGCGCCGTAATTCTCCGGGTAGAGCGTGAGGATGCCCATAGCCTCCAGAATCTCGACCGGCGCGCCGCTGGTGACGTAGGCCAGCGGCTTGAGCCGCGCCAGCACCTTGCGCTGCACGTAGTAGCGTACCATCACGCTGTTGATCTCTTTGAGCGATCGGAGGCGCGGATATTTGGGCATATTAGATATCAGGTCAGTGATGGGTGGCCCAGAGGTCCAGATTCTTTCTCACGGTGCGGGGGTAACGCTGTACCCATTCCTCAAGCCTGGCCCGGTCGAGACGCTCCCACGCCAGTTCGTCGAGGGACAGGATACCCCCTCTGGTCTTAAGATTGATGTAGATGAAATCAAGCAGCGCCTTCTCCGGTTCAGCCCACAGGATTCCATCGCTTGCGGCGTAGCCGAAAAACAGGGAGGCCTTGAGACGGTGAAAGACGATTTCGCCAAAGGGGGTCTCTTTGCTCCCCGACTCCACAGCCGAGGCGCACGTAAGGACCAGCGGCATCTGAGAGATCAGACCGTGTCGCTCCAACCCGCTCTCAAACGAGACGTAGCAGGGACGGCCCAGGACCATTGCCACCTCTTCCAGAGCAGGCGGGAAAAGGCTGTTGGCGTAGAGCCTCTTCCCCAATCGCTTCACGTACCCTTTCACCTCCAACCGGCGCAGTGCCTTACGGGTGGCCTCCTCGCGCAAGCCGGAGGCCAGGGAAAGAGCCTGAAGCGTCAGGATTCTGCCCCCTTGTCTACCCAACTGTCGCAGAACTTCAATCCAACGGTCGAGTGTGAAGTACTTCATACTACCGACTCAAGCAGTGTCTTTACATCGGCGACCAGCGATTCCAGTGCATCTCCTTGAAGTTGGAGGCGGTATCTTCTGGGCAGGAAACGTTCCAACTCCAGACGGACCACCTCAGGTGTGATGCGCGACAAGTTCCGGCGCAAGCCATCGAGGGGCACGGTGTAGTCGGCAAACTTCTTTTCCACCAGAGCACGGTCTAACTTAATGCCTCTCTCCTGGAGCAGCCAAAGGTCGAAAATGTCCCGCCCCTTGACATAGGGCCGGCCGGCGATAGCAGCCACTTTGTCGGCCATGATTTCCTCCGGCTCCTCCACCCGGACCAAAACCAGGGGTAACCCAGGCATGCTCGGCGGGATATGCAGCGCAGCGACGCGGACAGTGTAGGCGGGATAGAAGCCGAACTCGACGTTGACGAAGGTGGATGGCACCCCTGCAGCACGACAGCGGAC
This sequence comes from Anaerolineae bacterium, assembly GCA_030620125.1. The sequence continues at coordinate 818 of JAUXFI010000184.1, read as the reverse complement.
TTGCCAGCGGACAAGTTCAGGACTCTCCTTCTGGACGCGCGCCTTGACCTCCCCCCCAAGAAGAGAGCCAAGGCGGCGCAATCCACGCTCCACCTTTTGGAAGAGCAGCCTCAACTCCCTGCCCTCCAGTGAAGTCACGAAATCTATGTCTTCCGAGTATCGGGCTCCCTCGTACACCAGTCGGAGACATGTTCCTCCCTGAAAGGTGACGTGGCGCGACTCCGGCTGGCCGTAGATTTCGGACAGGGCGTAGATCTGGAGCGCCTCTTTGATCAATACCTGAATAGGAAGCCCCTCGTCTTCTGCTCTCTCGCTGAGAATATCCCGCAAACTCACGATTCGTCCTCGGTATGGGCCAAATTTGTCCCTTTCTGGAATTGATTATACCACTAAGCCAGCATCTCCACAAACGCCTCCACCCGCGTGCACAATTGGCCGGCCTGGGACGCCTGCTCCAGTTCGACCAGCAGGTGGGGCACGCCAGCCCGGTCCAGCGCGTGGGCCAGTTGCACGTAGTCGAAGCCGTGGGGCTCGCAGAACTTCTGGCGGGCGAAGATGACGCCATCGGCGCTACGCTCCTGCACCAGTGATAACAAGTGGGCAGCGCGGGTGCGTTGGGGGTGATACTTGGTCGGGGTGGGCACGAGCGCCAGCAGCCGGTCGGCCAGGGCCGCGAGAGGGTCGCCATCTTTGGCCGCGTCCACGGCGAAGTATCGCTCCCCCAGGTCCAGCAGGCCGCCAACCACACGAGCGCCAGCCTGAGCGATGACGTCGAAGAGGACAGGATCCGCCAGGGCAGGACCCACCAAAATGAGTAG
>JAUXFI010000141.1 GCA_030620125.1 Anaerolineae bacterium | reverse complement strand
TCGTGCTCGTTCACTCCCGTAACGAGGCTGCGGAGGCGACTCGATGAGGCGGCGCGATCTGCTTTGGCTGTTCTTGCTGGCACTGGCCGTGCGACTGGCCGTGGCTGCCTTCATCCCACGACCCGGTTACATGGACACGGCCTACTACGCCGCTGGGGCGGTACGGCTAGCCCAGGGCGGCGGACTCTGTGAGCTTTTCCTCTGGAACTACCTGGACGATCCGGCGGGCCTGCCCCACCCTGGTTTCCTTTACTGGATGCCGCTCCCCTCCCTCCTGGCGGCTCCCTTCGCGGCTCTCTTCCCCGGCTCCTTTCTCGCGCTTCAATTTCCCTTTGCTCTTATTTCCGCTCTCCTCCCTCTCGTCAGTTACGCCGTCGCCTGGCAGGTTGCGGAGAAGCGCCGCCACGCCTGGGTCGCCGGCCTCCTCACTATCTTTGGCGGCTTTTACTTCCCCTACTGGACCCTGCCGGAGACGTTTGCCCCCTTCGCCCTTTTCGGGAGTCTGGCGCTGTGGCTGGCTGGAACCTTGATACCAGATACTAGATACTGGATATTGGATACCGGTCGCTGGTTGCTGGTCGGGTTGCTGGTCGGCCTGGCCCACCTGACCCGCGCCGATGGCATCCTGCTGTTGCCCGTAGTCGTCCTGGCTTCCCTGCTTCCTTCTCCGTCACGTAATACATTACGCGCAACACGCATTACGCATTACGTTTCACGTTTCACGCTCGTCATTCTCGGCTATCTTCTCGTGATGGCCCCCTGGTTTCTCCGCAATCTCTCTCTCATCGGCGCGCCCCTCTCCCCGGCGGGCACCAGTACCATCTGGCTGCGCAACTACGATGACCTGTTCTGCTACGGCTGCGACCTTTCGTGGCGCTCTTACCTGGCCTGGGGCTGGGGGAACATTCTGCGTTCAAAGCTGTGGGCCTTGGGGATCAACCTGGAGCGTTTTCTAGCCGAGGATTGTCTCGTATTCCTGTTCCCCTTTGTCCTCATTGGCCTCTACCGCCTGCGCCGCCGCCCTCCATTTACCCTTGCCCTCATCTATTTGTTTCTTATCTACTTTTTTCATTCTCTCGTCTTTACCTTCCCTGGCCCGAGGGGTGGCTTCTTTCACGCCAGCGCGGCGGCGTTGCCGTTTCTGTTTGCTGCTGGAGCCGAGGGGCTGGAGGCAGCGGTGAGATGGGCGGGCCGGAGGCGACGCTGGAACCTGCGGCAGGCCCAGGCGGTTTTCGCAGCAGCGGCGGTTTTCGCGGCGGTGACTCTGAGCACCTACGTGGCGGTAGAGAGACTGCCCGCTTGGTGGGGCACCGACGCGGTTTATGTAGAGGTCGCCCAATGGCTGGTACAACAAGGGGCAGAGAGGGCAACAGTGATGGTCGCCAACCCCCCGGCTTTCTGGTATCATACCGACCACCCCGCCGTCGTCGTGCCACATGGGGACGTGGAGGCGCTGCTAGCAGTGGCCGAACGGTACGACGTGCGGTACGTGTTGCTGGATCAGAACAGACCAGCGCCGTTGGCAGGACTGTATTCCAGGGAGACATTCCATCCCCGACTGCGACCCGTGATGACGTGGGGAGAGGGCCAGGAACGAGTGATCCTGTACACTGTGGGAGGGGCACAATCCAATGTGGGCGCATACAGAGTCTGGGGGAATGTCGCAAGTCAGGGCTTTATGGGTCTGCCGCTGCATCAACCTGTAGAGGTTCCCATTCCTGCCGAGCAGTGACGTCAACCGCGTTTTCATACGAGTTGATCCAGTTGCGCTTATTGCCCATCGTGTGGTATACTTGGTCAAGAGGTGAGGCAGGGTATATCCTGGGGAGAGTGAGGCATGGCGGATAGGATCAAAGTGATGATTGTGGATGACCATCCGGTCTTTCGTCAGGGGCTACGAGACGTCCTGGTTTCGCACCAAGACCTCTGCGTCGTCGGCGAAGCGACCGATGGGCACGAGGCGATTGAATTGGCGCAGGAACTGCTGCCGGACGTGGTGCTAATGGACATCAACCTGCCGACCCTCAATGGTTTGCAGGCCACGCGCCAACTCAAGGGACTCTGTCCCGAGATTAACGTGATCATGCTCACTGCCTACGACGACGAAGAGCAGGTCTACCACGCAGTCCGGGCTGGGGCGTCGGCCTACCACGCCAAGGGCGTCAGCCCCGAACGACTGGTGGACGTCATCCATCACGTGAGCCAGGGGCAGTATGTCATCGGCGGCGTCGTGCTGGACGAGAAGGGCCTGGGTGACTGGCTGCTGAAAAAGTTTCGGCGCTTTGAGGGGGAATTGTTCGATGACGACGCGCGTTTCCTTTCCCCACTCTCTCCCCGCGAGATGGAGATCCTGGAATTGGTCGTCCGAGGCATGAGCAACAAGGAAATCGCCTACCATCTGGGGATCAGCCACCAGACGGTCAAGAATCACATGACCGCCGTTTTGAGCAAGATGGGGGTGGCGGATCGCACGCAGGCAGCGGTCTACGCTCTCCGGCGTGGCTGGGTGCCGTTGCGCGAGCGGGAGAAGCGGCGGACCCGGCACTTTCTGCCCGGGGCTACGGACGGCTCGTGAGGAAAAGTAAGGAGCAAAGAAAATGGCTGTTTCAACCGAGGCCGGCACTGCATCGTTTGAACAATTCTTGGAGGATTGCAGCAAAGAGTACGATCAAGCCCAACGCGAATTGAAAGAGATCGATCTGTTGATTCAGCAGACGACTGCCGAGGTAGAGCGTCAGGCACATCGCAACACGCAGGCGACCAACCGGCTGCGGCAGATTGAGGCGGCATTGGACACCGTGCCACGAGAGGATATTCAGGAGGCGTACACGACTGTCCTGGATACACAGCAGCGGCTGTTCACCATGCGGGGCCAGTTGGAAAAGTTGCAGAGCGATCAGCGTAACATGGCGCGCTACTTTGACCTGCTTCGCGGCATGCTCGAGATCACCAACCTCGCTGAGTATGAGCCTCAGGTTTCAAAGGGAGAAGGTTTTGCGCAGCCGCTCGTCGTCCGTACCATCGAGGCTCAGGAGCGGGAGCGGCAGCGGCTCAGCCGGCAGATGCACGATGGCCCGGCTCAAATGCTGACCAATCTCATTCTTCAGGCCGAGATCTGCGAGCGGCTTTCCGATAGCGACCCCGAACGGGCGCGGGCCGAGCTGGCCAGTCTCAAGAATGCTGTGGCGGTGACCTTTCAAAAGGTCAAGGGATTCATCCTCAACCTGCGCCCGATGATGCTCGATGACCTGGGGTTGGTTCCTACTCTCCGGCGCTACGTGGATAGTTTCTCCGACAACAGCGGGGTTCCCACTCACCTGACGTTTACTGGCAAGGAACGGCGGTTGGCATCGCACAAAGAAGTGACCGTCTTCCGCATCGTCCAGGAATTGCTCAACAACGCGGTTGAGTACAGCCACGCCAGTAGCGTTCAAATCAACCTGGATGTGGGGGACGAACTTGTTCGCGTGTCGGTCGAGGACAACGGCAGCGGTTTTGAAGTCCCCGACAATCTCGTCTCGCCGGATGCGGACCGGTTGGGCCTGATGACGATGCGTGAGCGACTAGAGATGCTGGGAGGACAAATCCAATTCGATAGTGGCCTGGGACGTGGGACGAGGGTCAGCTTTGAGTTGCCTGTCCAATAGAAGCAAAGTACTGGTACAAAGTTCCTATTGCCATACAAGCGCGAATGGGCTATAATGTAGTCAATATTATGAAAGAAGGGAGGTGAGACAAATGCTGTTTTTACCGCGCGAGGAAGGTCAGGGGCTGGTCGAGTACGCGTTGATTCTTGTTTTGGTAGCCATTGTGGTGATCGTGATTTTGGCGTTGCTAGGCCCCGCTATCGGCAACATCTTTAGCAACATTGTGAACGCCATCTAGTTCGACGATCGCTGCAGCAATGCAGGTGGCTTACGCTGCCGAACGGAGCCCCGCACATGTGCGGGGCTCTTTCTTCACTGCTCCCTATGGTACAAAGGTACCAGTTGCAGACATTCCATTGCATGATATAATAGAAGAGTGTTCTGAATGTGAGCCAATCCTCCCGTGGGTTGGAAATCAGGTGTTACCAGTTGCGTGGCTGGAACCTGTGGGAGAGTGGTGATGACCAAAGTGAAACAGGCTTTGGTGGTTTGTGTTTCTCTGGACACCCAGAGGTGAGTGATGAGGCAAGAGAGCGCGTCTTCCACAGCCACAGTGCCGGAGCGTCCCTTCTCCAGCCGTGGTCAGAGCATAGTAGAGTTCGCGTTGTTTCTGCCTGTCTTGCTCATCCTCATCGCGGGCATGGTCGAGATTGGCGCTTATGCCATTGACTACATGAACCTGCTCGACGCCAGCCGTGAGGGCGCGCGCTTCGGAGCCAACCTGGACCCGGAACTGACCAGCAAGTACCCTTTCGACATGCGGGATGGTCCGGACGCGGACTCGTTCCCCGATGACCCCTTCCCCGACGTGCGCCCGCCTGAGATCAGCGGAACAATGCCGGTCGATGTGTTTCTGGATATCTGCATGCATGGAGAGACCACCAACTTTTATTACGAGGTGGCCTGTCTCACCTTCCAGAACGTGCCGACGTACACCATGTCTGGTCTCCACCCGGCGGAGGGAGATGACATCGTCATCACCGTCATCGGCGTCACAACCGGCACAATCGCGCATCGTTGGCCGCTGACCCCTACCCACGCCCATTCGTCCGACCAGGGATACCATTTCCAGGGGGCCAACGACGGCTTCACGAATCCTTCCTGTACCATCACGGACACGACAAACTGCCGCTGCTGGTCGCTCTACGGCCTGCGCACTTCTCAGCTCGCTAACGCCGAGATCAATAGCCGGCTGCTGCCCAGCGCCCCTGCCACCGGTTTCGTCATCGTCGAGGTCTTTCACGCCCATCATCACTTTACCGGCTTTTTCAGGATTGGCGACTTTATCGCGGACCCGATCCAGACCAGGCCCTACACCGTCTTCCCCGTCGCGGCTGCCGAGCCAGACTGAACAGGAGGGACAGTGGGCGCACCAAGGAGGAATGGGATGAGGAATGAGATGAGACGAGTGACAAGATGGATCAAGTCGTTCTCCTCACTGTCCACGGGGCAGCAGGGGCAGGCCCTCATTCTCTTCGTCTTTAGCTTCGTGGGCATCCTGGCCCTGGTGGGACTCGCGGTGGACTCGGCCCTTATCTATGTGCACTACGACCACCTGCGACGCTCTGTGGACGCCGCCGCCGTCAGCGCCGTCAACCAGTACCGGGAGGGACGTGACGCGCAGGAACTCAACGACGCTGCCGATCAGGCCCTGCAGCTTCAGCTCCCTGGCGTGCAGAATGTCCAGTTTTGGTGGTGCGACTCCGATCCGTCTTCGTCTCATCACCGTGAGGCCCTGTGCTCCGTCGCGCCCGACCCGCCCCGCAAGCGGGTGCGCATCGAGGCGGAATTGCCGGTGGATCTGACCTTTATAAAGCTGGTGTGGGACGACCAGGTGATCCTGCACGCCTATGCCGAGGCCGAGGCGGCGGTGCTCAACATGGTTCTTCTGATAGATACCTCCGAGTCCATGGCCTATAC
>JAUXFI010000195.1 GCA_030620125.1 Anaerolineae bacterium | reverse complement strand
GGGGATGTACGATTTGGAAACGCTGGCCCGTCTGGCGCGGCTGGATGGGGGAGGGGACAGCGTCGAAATCCCCACCGTTCTGGAGGTGCGATGAATCCCAAGAAATCCGCAATCCCCAATCCCCAATCCCTAATTCTGCTCTACCGCATCTTCACCTCCCGCCACCGCTGGCTGGCCGTGCTGGCGACACTGCTTCTGTGCGCGGCGCTGGCCGCTGGCGTGGGCTACCTGCTGGCAGAGTTCGGCCCCCTCATCGCCGGGGCGGGACTGGTGGCCCTGTTCCTCGGCCTGTGGATGCTGCGCGACGTCGAGATCGCCTACTGGGGGGTCATCGGCATCGTCTGCCTGCTGCCCTTCGCCTCCTTCCCCTTCAGCATCGGTTTCACCCCCACCTTCCTCGACGCTGTGCTGGGGGCGCTGTTCTTCGTCTGGGTGCTCCTTATCGCCACCGGCGTTCAACGGGAATTCATCGGCACGTCACTGGGATTGCCCATCGCCGTGTTCATGCTGCTGGCGGTGGGGTCGTTTATCTTCGGGCTGGCCCACGCCCCGCTGTCCCCCTACGACCTGCGCCACTTTGCCGAGATAATGCTCAGCGTGGCGCTGTTCTTCCTCATCGTCAACACGGTGCATGACGCGGGACGGCTGCGACGTATCGTGTGTGCGCTGATCCTGTGCACCTTCGCTGCCGCTGCGCTCGGCGTCGTTTTGTACATTGTCGCTGCCTACATCTCCGACGATCTGGTCATCCGCGCCCTCTCCGCGCTGGGGCGGCTGGGCTACCCCGCCGGGCTGGGCGTCCTGCGCTACATCCACGATGATCCCGAATTGCCAATGCGGGCCACCTCCACCTCGGTGGACCCCAACGTGCTGGGCAGCCTGCTCAGCCTGACACTGTGCATCGGCGTGGTGCAACTATTCGCCCGGCGGCCCCTCATCCGCCGCCGTTATCTCGTGCCGGTGCTGGGCGTGATGGCGCTCTGCCTGGGACTGACCATCAGCCGGGGATCGCTGGCGGGCGTGGGGGCCGCACTGGTCGTCGTCGCCACCTTACGCTACCGCAAACTATGGCTGCTCCTGCTCGTGGCGCTGGCGCTCCTACTTGTCCTGCCCCAGACCCAGGACTATGTCACGCACTTTGTGGCGGGGCTGCGCGGCGAGGACCTGGCGACCCAGATGCGCTTTGGCGAGTACAAGGACGCGCTCATATTGATCGGGCGCTACCCCTGGCTGGGCGTCGGCTTCTCCGGCTCGCCCGACATTGATACCTACATCGGCGTCTCCAACGTCTATCTCCTCATGGCCGAGCACATGGGCTTGGTGGGCCTGGCCAGCTTCCTCGTCGTGATGGCCGTCTTCTTTGCCCGCTTCTGGCACACCCGCGCCCTGGCGGCAGCCGACTCGGAACTGGAGCCGCTGTTCTGGGGACTGCACACTGGCATCATCGGCGCGCTGGCGGGAGGTATCTTTGATCATTACTTTTTCAACCTGGACTTTCATCACTCCGTCACCCTCTTCTGGCTGGTAATCGGACTGGCGACGGCGGCGACAGAGATGACCCGGCAACGGGCCGAAAACAAGGAGGATAATGAGCGCCTCTGGCCTGACAACCATCATCCTGGCCGTGATAGGCATCCTATACTTCCCGGTCGTCGTCCTGATCTTGAGGAGACGCGGCTTCCGGGAATGGGCCGCGCGCTTGCTGGTCGTGTACGTCGCGGCTTCCTCCCTCTGGACTCTGCTCCAGGCCGTCCTATTACAACCGGCCTGGTTTGCTTTCCCCGCCGACGACGTTCTGGAACGAGTGCTGTTTTACGGATTGCTGCTTCTATCCTTGCTATTCCTTCATCTAAACAGGTCGTTTCTGCGGCTCGAAGGGAATGGCCGGGGCTGGTGGCTATTTGGCGTGGTCTGGACAGCCGTGGTGGTCATCCTGGATAGCAACCTGCTGGCCTTGCCCGAGGTGCTGTGGCTCGGCATTGGGCTGCTTGTTGAACGCCAGGAGCTCGTATTCTGTATGTTGGCCTTTGGCTGGGGAGTCTTCATGGGTGGGGCGACGCTCCTGACGATGAGGGCCTACCGCCGGACACCACAACCGCTGCACAGAAACCGGATCACATACTGGTCCCTCGCTCTAGGGCTGACCGTCGCCGCCGCTGCGCTGATCTTCGTCAGGTGCGAATCGTTGGGCAGCGGTCTCTACCTGCTGGGCACGCTCAGCATCGTTTACGTCATACTGACCCATCGTCTGCCCGATGTGCGCCGGACGGCGCGGCGGACGGTGAGCTACCTGATCATCACGCTCCTGGCGGTGGTCATCTACACCGCCGGCTTCCTGGTGACGTACTACCTCTTTCGAGCAGTGCCAGGCTACAGTCCCTTGTTGGCCGGAGTGATCCTGGCCCTCGTCCTGGCCATTCTATTCGATCCCCTTTTGCGCCTGGTTCAGCGATCGGTGAACCGGCTGATCTCTGGGGCCGCCCGCGATCCCAGTCGCACGCTGCGCGAATACAGCACGAGCATCAGCAATATCCTGGACCTGGAACTTTTGGCGACGGTGGCCGTGGGCCTCATCGGCCAGGCGGTGGGGAGTCGGCACGGCGCGCTGTTCGTCGTACACTACGAAAAAGAAAAAGCTGCGGGGGAAAGCGGCTATTTCCAACTGCGAGGCATGAGGGGCGTGGGAGAAGGAGATTTGCTGTCAGGTACTTTGCCTGCTAAAAGTCCCGTGGCTACCTACCTGTGTCGGGAGCACGCTCCCCTGGCCCAGTACGACATAGACTTGCATCCCCGCTTCCGAGCGATTTCTTCGGCAGAGCGCGATTGGCTGGATGGCCTGGATATGGACGTGTACATGCCCATCTACGCCAAAGGAGAATGGATTGGCCTCCTGGCGCTGGGACCCAAAGTCTCCCGCGACCGCTACTTTGACGACGATATGATCCTGCTCAGCACGCTGGCCGACCAGACGGCGGTGGCATTGGAGAATGCTCGCCTGTTCGACGATTTGAAGGCCCGGAACATGGAAATCGAGCAGCTCAACGAGGAACTGGCGGCCGCCAACCGCGAGATGGCCCAGCTTGATCAGGCCAAGTCCGACTTTATTGACATCGCCTCCCACGAACTGCGGACGCCGCTTACTCAGGTGCGCGGTTACACCGACATGCTAAAGGAAATGCTCGAAGGTGAATTGTTAAGCCTCGACGCAGGAGAGCAGTTGATCAGCGGTCTCAAAAAGGCCAACCATCGTCTGGAGGAGATCGTGGACACCATGTTTGACGTCTCGCAGATAGACACCGAGACGCTGAATCTGAACTTGTCGGAGAAAACGATAGCCTCAATCGTGGATGCGGCTGTGGACACCTGGGCCACGGCACTGGAGCAGCGCAAGCAGACACTCACAGTAGAGAGCCTGGCGGATATACCGCCCGTTGTTGTTGACTGCGAGCGGATGATGCAGGTCATTTCGCACCTCATCCAGAACGCCATAAAATTCACGCCGGACGGCGGCCAAATCCGGATCACTGGTCACCTGTTGGGTGAGGGGATGGGACCTCAAGAGCCATCCATCAAAATCGTCGTGGCTGACACCGGTATTGGCATCGCCCCTGACGACTTGGAGCGCATATTCCTAAAATTCTACCGTGTGGGCGACGTGCTGTTGCATAGCACGGGCAGAATAAAGTTCAAGGGCGCGGGTCCCGGCCTGGGATTGACCATCGCCCGTGGCATCGTGGAAGCGCACGGCGGCCGCATCTGGGCCGAAAGCCCGGGGTGCGACGAGGAAACATGCCCCGGCAGCCAGTTCCACGTTGTCCTCCCCGCACGGCCTGGTCACCTGGAATCAGATGAGGTGTCGGGCCAGCCTTTATAGCCGTCGAGCGTTCCACTGTGCGGTAGCAGCCCTTGCTCATGCGCCATGACGGCAGCGATGCGCATCCACTGCCAACCAGCAATTCCCGTTATGGGGTTCGTAGTAACGACTTTAGTCGTTTGAGCCGCGTAACCAGCGACTAAAGTCGCCACTACGATGCCATATCACGCGGCGATGATGCTAAAACGGGAAT
>JAUXFI010000179.1 GCA_030620125.1 Anaerolineae bacterium | reverse complement strand
GCGGTAGGGAGCCAGGAAGCCGTCCTCAATGCCCTGCGCCAGGCTGTAAACGTGGATGGGATTGCCAAAGTAGCGGTAGGTGTCCACGTTGTCGCGCCGCCTGGGGGTGGCGGTCATCCCGATCTGGGTGGCGGGGTGAAAGTATTCGAGGATCTGCCGCCAGTTACTCTCGTCGCGGGCGCTGCCCCGGTGGCACTCGTCCACAATGATCAGGTCGAAAAAGTCGGGAGGATAACGCCTGTAGAGCCCCGGCTGTCCCTCGCGGCCGGCGATGGCCTGGTAGATGGCGAAATAAACCTCCCGGCTCTTGATCGGACGACGCTGGATCTTGTGGAGGGCGTCACCGAAAGGGGTGAAAGTGCGGTACTTGGCCTGATCCACCAGGATATTGCGGTCGGCCAGGTACAGGACGCGGCGCTTGCGGCGGGTCTTCCACAGTTTCCATTTGCGGCAGGTATCGGCTTCGGTGATCACCGGCGCATCTCTCCTTGTGCGGTCTGTGCTGTGAGGAGTGTATCACAGCGCGCGCAAAAGTGCAACCGTGCCTGCGCATCGTGTGTTTCTTTATCCGTGGTCATCTTCCCTACAGACAACCAAAGTGGGGCCACCAGGCAGTGGACATCTGGTCCAAAGAGCATTATCATGTATGTGATGGGGAACTTTTGCCTGGCGCGTGGCGTCTTTAGGGTAGCGCAAACAGATTTCGAGGAGGCACACACTGAAGCACATCAGACGATTGGGATACCTGGTATTGCTTGCCGGTTTGATGACACTGGCGGTGGGCTGCGCTCCGTCCCACAAGGCGCTTGATACGGAGGCGGACTTTACCGGCCACGTCACCGAAACCGGGCAGAGTGCGATCCTCGTAGAGGCCACGGTGGTGACAGAGGACGGTGAATACATTGACAAGTACTGGGTCTCCATCGAGGACGAAACCCTGATCCTCGAACAGTCTGGTGAGGAGCTCGGTGAAGCGGCGTTCGAGGCGCTGAAAGTTGGACAGCAGGTGCGGATATGGTTCTCAGGGCCTGTCGCTGAGTCCTACCCTGCTCAAGTGACAGCAGGGCAGATCGTGATCCTGGAGTAGGTCCCCTGGCGCCCTCTCCCCTTTGAATTCCGCGCCAGAATCTCCAATCTCTACCACAAGGAGGAACATTATGGATACCCAACCCCCCGTTGCAAAGAAGCGTTGGCTCGCCACCGCACTCCACCTGCTCATCATCCTGGCCATCGTCGCCGGATTCGTGGCGCTACGCTGGATGGACACACTGCCGCAGCGCGTGGACGAGCAGCAGACGATCGTGCTGGGCCAGACCCGCTTTGCCCCCGATAGCGATGCCTCCGTGCGCGTGGTGGTGCAGGACTTGAGCGCGGGCCAGCCCATCGCCGACGCCCACGTCAAGGTCAGCCTGAAGCCTGCCTCTGGTCGCGCCATCCCCCTCTTCGAGGGGCAGACCGACGAGACCGGCAGCCTGCCGGTCACCTTCCACGTGCCCGCAGACGCGCCCGACGAGGCACAACTCGTCGTGGAAACCAGGTCGGACGTGGGGCGCGACCGGGTGGAGCAGCCAGTGACTATCCAACGCGAGTACCGGCTGCTCCTGACCAGCGACAAGCCACTCTACCAGCCCGGTCAGGTAATCCACATGCGCGCGCTGGCACTCAGCACCTTTGACCTGACCCCCGCTCGAGGCGCGACGGTTGACTTTCTGGTGGAGGACCCCAAAGGCAACAAAGTCTATCGCGAGAGCGTCACCGCCTCCGACTTTGGCGTTGCCGCCGCCGACTTTACCCTGGCCGATCTCGTGAACCAGGGAAACTACAAGCTCAGTGTCTCCATCGGCGACACCCGCTCCGAAAAGACGGTCGAGGTGCGGCCCTACGTGCTGCCCAAGTTCGGCGTAAACGTGTCCACCGATCGCAGCTTTTACCTGCCGGGTCAGCGCGTGGAAGGGGTGGTGCAGGCCGACTACTTTTTCGGCAAGCCCGTGGCGGAGGGAGAGGTGCGTATCACTGGCAGCGTGTGGGACGTGGAGCGGGCGGTGCTGGTGGACATCAGCGGCCAGACCGACGAGAACGGCACTTATGAGTTCAGCTTCGACCTGCCGGAATACTTTGCCGGGTCGGGGTTAGAGTCAGAGCAGGCCCAGTTTGCGCTGGAGGTGACAGTCATTGACCAGACCGACCACCCTGAGCAGACCAGCCAGGTGTTGCCCATCGCCGCCCAGCCGCTGGTCATCGAGGCGGTCGCCGAGAGCGGCGTGCTCAAGCCGGGGGTCGAGAACATCGTCTACCTCCTCACCTCCTACCCCGATGGTCGCCCCGCGCCGGCGCAACTGCAAATCCGCGTGGATGGCGGTGAGGCGGCGGAACTCACCAGCGGCGAGTTTGGCCTGACCGAGTTCACCTTTGTGCCGCAGGCGGGCGGCTACTACGTCCTCGACATCACTGCCCAGGACGAGACGGGTCTCACGGCCAGACGGCAGGTGGACTTTGAGGCCGAGTTCGGGAGCGACAGCGTGCTCCTGCGCGCCGACCGGGCTGCCTACGTCGTCGGCGAGACGATGAACCTGGTCGCTTTCACACCGGTCGCATCCGGTGACGTCTACCTGGACGTCGTCAAGGCCGGGCAGACGCTCTCCACCCGTTCGGCCCGCGTGATGGACGGCAAGGCCGAATTCGCCGTTGACGTAAGCCCCGATCTGTACGGCACACTCGAACTACACGCCTACAAGGTGCTGCTGGACGGCACCATCGTGCGCGACACGCGGCTGGTGGTGGTGGACGCGCCCAACGACATTGACATCGCCGTCACCGCCGACGAGGACACCTACCTGCCAGGCGAGACGGCGACGATTGATTTCCAGACCAGCGGTGCAGACGGCGCAGGCGCGCAAACGGCGCTGGGTGTGGCAATCGTGGACGAGTCGGTCTTTGCCTTGCAACGCCAGGACCCCGGCTTTGCCAAGCTGTATTTCCTGCTGGAGCAAGAGTTGCTGGAGCCTTTCTATCAGATCCAGGGCTTTGAGTTGCCCGCTGCCATCTCCCCCTCTCCCAGTAGTGAAGACGTGGAACAGATCCGGGTGGCGCAGGACGGCGCGGCCAAAGCCACCTGGGCCGGAGCGCCGGTGCTGGCGGCCCCCAGCACCATCAACTCGCGCCAGGAAAAGATGGGCGGGGTCCTCGTGGCGCAGGAGAAAGGGTTCGAGCGCATCGGCCAGGCGTCTGCAATCGGATTGATCCTCATCCCGCCGGCGCTGTGGGTGGTGGTGATAGTCGCCCTGCGGCGGGCGGGGATCGTGAAGCTCTCGCTCAAGCGACTGGCCGTCGTCTCTGGAGTCATCCTGCTGACCGGAGGATGTCTGGCTGGATGGTTCATTGCGCTGATGGATGTGTTCTACTATCTTGACCCGGAAGAGGTACTCATCCCAATAGCCGTCGTCTTCGGCCTGGGGGGGCTGGCCTTCGTTGGCTACGCCTGGGCCAGGCGCGACCCGGCGGCCAAGTTCCTCACGCTGCTGACGCTGGCCTGGGGCGCGCTACTGTTTCTGCTGATTCAGGCTGCGGACCGGGGGGGCGAACCGGCTGAAGGGTTGATCATCGCTGCACTCCTGGCTTACCTGCTCATCCCCGGCGCGTATCTGCTCTTTGGGCAGGCCCGCTGGGTGCAGGAGCGCCGCTTCGCCGGGGCGCTGGTCACCGGGCTGGGGGCGCTCTCGGCACTGCCGGCGATGGTGATCCTGCCGGGCATCCTTCTCTTCTCCACAATGCACGGCATGCCGATGGGCGCGATGGCCCCGCAAGCATTAAGAGGGAATGAAGAAATAATGATGGAGATGGACTTTGCGGGACCGTTGCCCCTCATGGAGTCGCCGCCGATGGAAAAGGCAGAGGCAGAAGCAGGCATATTGGGGGATGCCGAAAGCCAAGAGGCTGCCGGAACCGAACCCCCGCGCCTGCGCCAGTACTTTCCCGAGACCCTCTACTGGGCGCCAGAGATCGTCACCGACGAGAGCGGCTTCGTCTCGCTCGAAATCCCAATGGCCGACTCCATCACCACCTGGCGGCTGACGGCGCTGGCCTCGTCCCAGGATGGGCGGTTGGGCTCTACCACGCGCGGCGTGCGCGTCTTTCAGGACTTTTTCGTGGACGTGGACCTGCCCGTCGCGCTGACGCAAGGGGACGAGATCAGCATCCCCGTCGGCGTCTTTAACTACCTGCCCGAGGCCCAGCAGGTGCGGCTGGTAGTCGAGCAAGAGGACTGGTTCGAGTTGCTGGGCGAACCGGAGCAAACGCTGACCATCGGGTCCAACGACATTGAGGTGGTCTACTTTCCCATCCGCGTGCTGAAATTCGGGCGGCAGGGCTTTCAGGTCACGGCCTGGGGCGAGGAGATGAGCGACGCCATCCGGCGCGAGGT
>JAUXFI010000214.1 GCA_030620125.1 Anaerolineae bacterium | reverse complement strand
TCTCTTATAGAGGCTGGCTGGTCTTGTACCAGCAGCTCAGTTCGTGACATTTGGGTTCAACAAAGGGGTCTCCTATGCACCAGTATCGTGCCCGCCGGTTTTTCGCCCGCATCCTGCCTGCCAGTTGGTCGCCCTACTTGTTGCACCTTCGCCCTCGGGCCTGGGTCATCGTGACTGCCCACATGTCGGTTGGCTTCCTCCTGGCTAATGGCCTTGACTTTTCGGGCACCCGTCTGGGTCGCTGGGCGCTGGCCGCGCTGGCCTGGGGGGTACTGGGCAACGGCGGCACGCTGGCGCTCAACAGCGTCTTCGACAGAGACGAGGGGGACATTGGCTACCTGGACGATCCGCCCCTCGTGCCGCGCTACCTGGCGCACTTTGCCCTGGCGCTGACGGCTCTTGGCATCCCCATCGCGCTGGCATTGGGTTGGCGCTTCTCCGTCGCCTACGGCATCTGCATCGTGATGTCTCTCCTCTACTCGGTGCCTCCCTTCCGTTGCAAAGCCCGGGCCGGGTGGGACATTCTCATCAACGCTACCGGCTTTGGCGGACTGACCATCTACGCCGGATGGGCCGCCGCTGCCCACCCCCTGGTGCCACCCATCGTCAATGTGGTCGCGGCCTTCTTCTGGTTCTTTGTCGGCTTTTACCCGCTGACCCAGATATACCAGATGGAGGAGGATACCGGGCGTGGGGACTATACGCTGGCATTGGTCCTGGGCAAGCAAAACGCGCTGCGCCTGGGCATCCTCGGAGTCGGGATAGGCTTTGTTTTCCTGGCCTTGGAGGTGGTTCAGCGGTATTGGGCCTGGCGATCGGTGGGACTGGTTCTAGCGCTGCTGGCCTGGTCTGCGGTATTGATCCCTTGGTACTGTCGCTGGCAGCAGGCGGACGTGGCCTACGAGCAACGTGGCTTCTACCTTGCCCTCTATGCCTGGGCGCTCACCGACGTTGCGGTCGTCGTGGCGACGATGCCGCTGGGCTGACTACAATCGTTCCGCCACTGCCTGCGCCACTTCCATCGTCGTGTTGCTCCCGCCCAGGTCGTAGGTGCGCACCTTTCCCTCAGCGATCACGTCAGCGATGGCCTGCTCCAGCGCCTGCGCCGTCTGCGTCTCCCCCAGCCAATCCAGCATCAGTTTGACCGCCAGTAGCAGAGCGGTGGGATTGACCTTGTAGAGACCGGCGTACTTGGGGGCCGAGCCGTGGGTAGGCTCAAAGACGGCAAAGTCGTCGCCGATGTTGCCGCTGGAGGCGAACCCCAGCCCGCCCACCAACTGCGCCGCCAGGTCGGAGACGATGTCGCCGAACAAGTTGCTAGAGACAAGAACGCCATAGTTCTGCGGATTCTTGACCATCCACATGGCCATCGCGTCCACGTTGGTTTCCCACAGTTCGATCTCGGGGAACCCGGCGGCGATCTTGCGCGCCTCGCGCACCATCAGTCCGCTAGTTTCGCGGATGACATTGGGCTTCTCGACCAGCGTGACGGTGGGGTAGCCGTGGGCCTGCGCGTACTCGAAGGCGCGGCGCACGATGCGCTGGCAGCCCGCGCGGGTAAAGATACGGCAGGAGACAGCAATGTCCTCTGAGGACACACCCTCGAAGGCAGCCATGCGGGGGCTGTGTGCTTCCAGCGCCGCCCGTACTTCCTCCGGCAGCGGGTGGAACTCGACCCCGGCGTAGAGGCCCTGGGTGTTCTCGCGGAACACGACCAGGTCCACGTCATCCCGAAAGTTGAGCGGGTTGCCCTTGAATGCTTTGCAGGGGCGCAGGTTGACGTAGAGGTCAAAAAGCTGGCGCATACGCACGATGGGGCTGCGGTAGGTGAGCCCTTTGCTCTGCAGTTCGGGCGCCAACTCCGCCTCGGCTTCCTCCTTGGGCTTGGATGTGATGGCGGCGAAGAGCGCGCAGTCGCATGTCTTGAGGGTGTCAACCGTGCGCTGCGGCAGCGGTTCGCCCTCCTGACACCAGAACTCCCAGCCGATGTCGGTGGGGACGTACTCGGCGTCGAGCGCGATCTTGTCGAGCACGATCTGGGCCGCGTCCATCACGTCTTTGCCGATGCCGTCGCCGGGCATCAGCGCGATACGGTACTTTGACATTGTGTCCTCCTTCCCTGGCTCGGTCAGAGACCGGCCAGAGTGTTGTGTGGGTTGGTGAGGCTATTTTACCCGATGATTGGGGAGAGGGCAAGCAAGATATGGGTTCAGGTGGGCCAGTTGGGGATATCCTGCTCTGGGTCACGCACAGCGCCGGGCAGTGCCTTGAGCACCGCCCGGCTTTCCCAATGGGTTGGAATGACGAGGACATGCATCTCGACTGTTCCGTTCACGCCGCGAGCAGCAGGTTTCTAAAGCTGAGTATCATACGACGTTGTACTCGAGGATCATCTCCCCCTTCTCGAAGCGGTTCAAGTGCAACGACGTGATATCCAGCGTGTGGGCCGTCCCGTCCAGTATCTCCTCCGCCAGCAGCAGGCCGCAGGCAGGGCCGTGCTGGAATCCGTGACCGCTAAAGCCGCCGATGCAGTAGAAACCTTCCACCTCCGGGATGTGGCCCAGGATGGGGTGTGCGTCCGGGGTGTTCTCGTAGAGCCCGGCCCAGTGGCTGGCCAGTCCCGCCCGCTCCAGGATGGGCAGGCGCTGCATGGCTGCCTCCAGATGCACCAATTCCCAGTCATCGTCCAGCGATTGGTCAAAGCTCACGATTTCGTCAGGGTTCGACATACCGGTCAGGATGCCCTGTCCCTCGCGGTGAAAGTACAGGGATTGGGCAAAGTCAATGGTGAAGGGAAAGCCAGGTGGGATCTCCGGCATGGGGCCGGTGACGACGATCTGGCGGCGCACGGCCACGATGGGGATGTCCACGCCGGCCATTTTGCCAACCACCCCCGCCCACGGCCCAGCCGCATTGATGACCACCGGCGTCGCTATCTCTCCTTGATCAGTGATGACGCTCTGCACCCGCCCGCCTTCGACGCGGATGGAGGTCACTTCTACGTCGGTCAGCAGTTTCGCCCCCAGCCGCCGCGCCCCGGAGATGTACCCCTGCACCACGCTGTTGGGGTCCGCTAGGCCGTCGCGCGCGTGGAAAGTACCGGCCAGGACGCCCTCAATGTTGATCAGCGGCGCTAGCTCGGCGATCTGCGCCGGTTCCAGCCACTCTGTCT
>JAUXFI010000136.1 GCA_030620125.1 Anaerolineae bacterium | reverse complement strand
TCCACCAGCACGTCAAGGACGAGATGTACCTGGTACTAGAGGGAGAGATCGGGGTGGACTACGCCGACGGTACTAGCGTCACCCTGGGCCAGGGAGAGAGCCTGGTCGTGCAGGCCGGGGAGAAACATCGCTCCCGGTCGGAAGAGGGTGCGCTGGTGCTCATGTTCAAGGCGCGAGACCTGTTCGCGGAGTAGAACACGGATCAGGAGGCAACATGACCAACCAACTAGAAATCTGCGACCTTGTGCTCCGCGACGGCCACCAATCACTCCTGGCCACACGCATGCGCACCGACGACATGCTGCCCATCGCCGCAAAGATTGACCAGGTGGGCTACTGGGCCGTCGAGATGTGGGGCGGCGCGACTTTCGACTCCGCCATGCGTTTCCTGGACGAGAACCCCTGGGACCGCATCCGCCGCCTCAAAGCGCTGATGCCCAACACCCCATTTATGATGCTCCTGCGCGGTCAGAACGTCGTCGGCTACAAACACTACCCCGACGACGTGCTGGAGCGTTTCATCGTCCACGCCCACGCTGATGGCATAGACATCTTTCGCATCTTTGATGCGCTCAACGACGTGCGCAACATGCGCAAGGCGATGGAGATCGTCAAACGGGAGAGGGCCCACGTCCAGGCCAGCATCTGCTACACCATCGGCCCGCCCTACGACGTGGACTACTTTGTCAGCACCGCCAGCCAACTGGTGGACATGGGCGCCGACTCAATCTGCATCAAAGACATGGCCGGCCTCATCACCCCCTACATCGCCTACGAACTGGTGGCGCGGCTCAAGGCCGACGTTGGCCTGCCGGTGCATCTCCACTCCCACTCCACCAGCGGCATGGCGACGGCGGCGCTGCTCAAGGCCATCGAGGCCGGGGTGGACATCGTGGACACCGCCATCTCCGCCCTTTCGGGAATGACCTCTCACCCACCGACCGAGTCCATCGTGGCGACACTGGCCGGCACCGAGCGGGACACTGGCCTCGACCTCAACCTGCTGGCCGAAATCGCCGCCTACTTTGCCGAGGTGCGCAAGAAATACGCCCGCTTCGAGAGTGGGATGAAAGGCGCCGACGTGCGCGTGCTGCAATACCAGATACCCGGTGGCATGCTCTCTAACCTGGTGTCGCAGTTGCGCGGGCAGAACGCCGAGGACAGGTACGAGGACGTTCTGGCGGAGGTGCCCCGCGTGCGGGAGGAACTGGGCTACCCGCCGCTGGTTACTCCTTCCAGTCAACTCGTTGGCACCCAGGCCACGCTCAACGTTGTGCTGGGCGAACGGTACAAGATCATCCCGGAGGAGGTCAGGCAGTACGTGCGGGGCTACTACGGCCACCCACCGGCCCCCATTGACCCCAAGATACAACGCCTCGCCATCGGCGACGAGCAGCCTATTGACTGCCGCCCCGCCGACCTGATCCCGCCAGGAATGGAGCAGGCGCGGAAGGAGATCGGCGACCTGGCGCGGGACGAGGAGGACGTGATTTCCTACGCCCTATTCCCCCAGGTGGCGCATCCGTTCCTGGAGCGACGCGCCCGGGGCGGCGAAGGGAAAGAGCTGGTCGTGGCCGCTGTCGCCGGGCTGCTGCTCAAGCGGCTGGCGGAACAGGCCGCCGCCACCGCCACCCCGTCCGGCCAGGTTACCTCCCCATGGAAAGTTGCCTGGCGCCCGGGGGCGGGCCGCTGGACTGGGCTGATTGATGGCGCGGGAGGGATGAGATAGATGATCCACCTCATCCGGGAACACGCCTCACAGCAGCAGTTGACCGAAATGCTGAAAGCCCTCGAAGTATACGTCAAGCTAGCTGTGGATGTCCGGCGAAGTATCCTGGCCGGTGGCGGCACCTTGCACGCTGATTGCGAGGCCATCTTGCTGGAAGATGGAAGCATCCAGGAAGACATCTGGGGAGCGGACTGGTTCCCGGCTACTCAGCAGGTCACTTTCGAGGCTCTGATCAATATCCGGCCACGTCAGAGAAACCCCTCCATGGTGATTCTGGACCCGGAAATCCGAGAGCGCGTCGGCTGCTAGGAGACGTCGTATGAGTAACACGAGACTGGATGCTATCCGAGAACGGTATATGCGGGATGGACTGGCGACACGTCTAGGGGGGCTTGCCACCAATCTGATGCGCATCGCATCGGTCACCAACCATCCAGGAAACCGCCTGGTCGTGGATAGCCTTCTGGAGGAGAGCAAGTTTCTTATCGAATGGACAGTACCAGACGCGACCCTGGATAAGCAGGCAGCGTTGGTGGAGCTACAGATCAAATTAGCAAAATGGCATTATGGGTGGGATCGTGACTCCGCCGACCAAGCGAAGCGGGCTCACCTTGCACAGGAAGCACGTGCCTGGGCCAAGCAGGTATTGGAAATGTCTGGTCTGCTGACCGAGTAAGGGGGAAGTGTAGTGAAACAAGAATTCACCCTGACGTTGGAGAATGTCGAATACCCGATCATCGTCGAAGGCGACACCATCATTGTCAACGACCGTCCTTTCGCCGTCGAAATCAGCGACGACGGCACGGTGTTGGTGGACGGCATCGCCTACGACGTCACGCTGGAAGGCGAAACGGCGACCGTGGGCGGGGAGTCCTACACGGTCCAGACCGCTGGGCTGGCAATGACTGCCGCTGCCCCCCCCACCCCATCCGGCCCCGCAGCGCCCCCCGCTGCCGAGGCTGACGCTGGCGCGGTGCTGGCGATCATGCCCGGCAAGATCATCCGCGTGATGGTCGAGGTGGGCCAGCAGGTCGAAGAGGGGGAGCCTGTCTGCGTGCTGGAGGCCATGAAGATGGAGAACGAACTACACGCCCGCCAGGGCGGCGCCGTGCAGGCGGTGCACGTAAAGCCTGGGGACGACGTGGAGAAGGACCAGGTGTTGGTGGAGATCGAGCATGCGTGATTTCTGGGCAGACCCTCCTCTCCGACTTGCACGCGGTGCCGGGAAAGAACTGACTACTGCCGGGATCCCGCTCATCCTCGCCCTGGTTGCGGCCGTCGTCTGGCCTGGCCCCTATACCTCCCTCCCAGCAGGGCTGTTGACCGTCCTCCTTGCCCTTCTCCTGTACTTCCTTCGCGACCCGGAGCGCACAGCACCGGCGGGAGAGAGGGTGCTCTTGGCCCCCGCCGACGGGCGAGTCGTAGAGGTGAAACAGGTGCATGAGCCCCGCTTCCTGGAAGGAGAAGCGCTAAAGATCAGCATCTTTATGTCTCTGCTCGACGTACACGTCAATCGGACGCCGATAGAGGGGCAGGTGACCCTGGTGGAACACGTCCCCGGTCAGTTCCTTCAGGCCTTCCGGCCCGAGGCGTCGGAGGCTAACGAGCACAACCTTATTGGCCTGGAAAGCCGCCATGGGAGAGTGTTGGTCAAGCAAGTAGCTGGCATTATGGCCCGCCGGATCGTCTGCTGGGTACGCCCCGGTCAGAGACTACAGGCCGGAGAGCGACTGGGGGTAATCAAGTTCGGCTCGCGAGTGGATCTGTACCTGCCGCCAGGGGCAGAGCCGGTTATCCGGGTGGGAGATCGGGCTCGGGCGGGAGTGACGGTGATCGCGCAATGGAAAAAGATAGGAGAGAGCAAATGAAGGATTCACTGCGTGGGCTGTTGCCCAACCTGATTACCTTCTCCGGTCTGGTGTGCGCCTTTTCGGCAGTAGTGCTGGCGATGCACGAGGAACTGATGGCATCCGGTGCCTGTATCCTGGCTGGGTATCTGCTGGACGCCCTGGACGGCGAAGTAGCACGGCGAACAGGGACTACCAGCGCCTTCGGCCTGCAATTGGATTCGCTGGTGGACATCGTCACTTTTGGAGTCGCGCCTAGCGTGCTGGTCTACCAATACTTGCAGCAATTGGCTTTCAGTCCAGCCATCGTATGGGGTGCGTGTGCAGGGTATATGATCGGCGGAGCCTTCCGGCTGGCCCGCTTCAACCTCTCACCCCCTAAGCGTTCCGGCAGCGAGAGCGTGGGGCTCACCATCTCCACCTCAGGAGCGGCACTGGCGCTCAGTGTGATCTCCAACTGCAGGTACGACCACCGGCTGATCCCCGCGGCTGTCTTCCCGGCGCTGGTAGCGCTCTTGACTTTGCTGATGGTGAGCCGCATCCGCTACCCGGCGCTGGCTTCCGTTTTTAAGCGACGTTGGCTGAGCCTGGCAGGGCTTGGTTCCGCAGCCGTGCTGGCGATCTGGCTTTCCCCCCAACTGGTCTGGTTTGGCCTGACCGGAGGTTACGTCTCCTTTGGCCTGGCCCGGGCCATTTACGCCCTGTTTCGCTGAGGCAAGGAAGCGTGAAGAGCAAACCCTTGTATCGCCTCCAGGGCTGGGGCCTCTCCACCTATGCTGGATTGGTCTGGCGTACCGCCCGCTACCGGGTAGAGGGACAGGAGCACCTGGATCGGGCCCACGCCTCCGGCCGTCCTCTCATCATCGCCGCCTGGCACGGGATGACGATGATGCTCACGGGCTATATCGCCGCCCAGGAGGATCTCGGCCAGTACGTGCTGGTCGTGCCCGATGACCACAGGGGAGCGGTGCTGAGCGTCTGGGCGCGGCGGTTGGGCGCTACACCCTTCGCTATCTCGATGAAGGTCAACTCGATGGTAGCCGCCCGACGCCTGCTGGCGCTGATCCGCCAGATGAAGGAGGGGAAAAACCTCTGTCTCAACCCCGATGGTCCCGATGGCCCATCCCACAAGCCCGAAGAGGGCGTAGTATTCATCGCCCGCAAGGCCGGGGCACTGATCGTCCCGGCCGGGGCTTTCACTGCTACCGGCGTCCGTCTCCCCCGCTGGGACCGATACGTTATTCCCTTTCCCTTCAGCCATATCACCGTCGTCCTGGGGAAGCCATTGGAGGTGCGCCCGGAGAGTGATCCAGACCAGATGCGAGCAATAGTGCAAGAGCGGCTAAACGAGGTAGAAAAGGCAGCGGAGGCGCTGCACTGCAGAGCAAGCCACGCATAACGCTCTTGCCTCTGGCAACCAGACAACTCTGAGCGACGGGCGGCATTACATCTTCTCGACCTGGAACTGCACCTCAGTCACGCAAGCATCTGGGCCATCCGCCAGGTAATCGGCGTAACCGACAGCGTCTGGGTCGTCGTACTCGTTCCTCCCGGTCAGGGCCGGTGGCAGATCGTCGTCCAGCAGCCGGGCGATCTGTGCCAGCGAGAGACCCAGGTCTTTGAGGGCCAGGATGCGGTTGAGCCGGTGCGACTGACCAACCGAGTAGTAGCGATAGCCGGTGAAAAGGAAAAGCATCACCAGCAAGTCAGGCTGAATATCTTTGCCAGATGCCCCAAAATGCGGTATACTTCAGTCCGTGACGGATCAGCCCCCCATCCCCCGTGCACTCATCGTCGGCGCAGGCATCGCCGGTATGCAGGCTGCCCTGGACATCGCCAACGCCGGATACGACGTCGTCCTGGTGGAGCGGCTCCCCTCCATCGGCGGGCGGATGGCGCAACTTTCGGAGACCTTCCCCACGCTCGACTGCGCCCAGTGCATCCTCACCCCCCGCACCGTCGCAGTCGGCCACCACCCCAACATCAAATTGATCACTTACTCCGAAGTCATTTCCGTCAACCAATCTACCAATCTACCAATCTACCAATCTACCAACCTACCAATCTACCAACCTACCAACCTACCAGGTCCGCATCCGCCGCCACGCCGCCTATGTGGACTGGGACAAGTGCACCGGCTGTGGCCTCTGCCAGGAGAAATGCCCCGGCAAGGTGGACTCCGATTTCGAGCGG
>JAUXFI010000120.1 GCA_030620125.1 Anaerolineae bacterium | reverse complement strand
CACGTCGTAGGTGCCCAGGCAGTCCACACCGATGGTCACCAGGTCGTCCAGGCTGGCCTGCTTGAGTTTGACCAGTTCCACCAGTGCCCGCAGTTCGCATGGGCGCAGCACCACGCCGATGCGTCCCCGTGGCTCGCGGATCGAAACTTGACCTGCGACACGCGCCGCGTTGGGTCCCATCACCGGGGCCAGCGGGTTGGCCGCGTCCAACAGGTCAGGATCGGCTACCAGTGCAGGGGTAATAGTGCCGGCGGGGGTCTCCATCGGCACCAGGAGTGCGTCCACCACCTCGGCCTCCAATAACTGCCTGAGGAATCCGCGCACAGCGGCCAGCGTATCGTTATTCTCAACCGGTATTTTAACAGTAAAAATATCAATTCCCATTGCATCTCCCTGTTACATTGGTCGTTGATCACGGATTCTTTATACTTTCATTCCGTAAATCTTGCTCTAGAAGCGCTTACCCAACGTAGCCTATCACTCACCAAGCGTCACTGTCATCGCATCCAGCATCTTGTAAACCTGCCCTGTCCCGAACCCTTTTTGCTGGCTGGCCTTATTGGGACAGGCGGCGATGCACGCCCCGCAGCCCTGGCACAGCACCTCAATCACCTCAGCATACGTTGCCCCTGG
This sequence comes from Anaerolineae bacterium, assembly GCA_030620125.1. The sequence continues at coordinate 5,647 of JAUXFI010000120.1, read as the reverse complement.
CTCCAACACGCGGGCACCATAAGGACAGGTCTCGACACAAAGTCCGCAGGCCGTGCACAGAAGTGGATCAACACAGGCGACGATCGGCGTTGCATCCAGTTGGTCCCTGGCGAGCAAACTGACCGCGCGCACCGCCGCGCCCTGCGCTTGTGCAATCGTCTCATCCAGGAAGTGCGGCGAGTGCGCCAATCCACACAAGTACACCCCGTCTGCTGCAAAGTCCAGCGGCCGCAACTTGACGTGCGCCTCCAGGAAAAAGCCATCCTCGCTCAATGGCACCTTAAGCCGTTGGGCCAACGTCTCGTTGTCCACATTCGGCTCAATGCCAGCGCTGAGCACGACAAGACCCGCACCAAGCGTAAATGTCTCTCCCTCCGGCTGAACAACTACGTCCACCTGGAGTTTGGGAGTTTGGGAGTTTGGGAGTTTGGGAGAGTGGGCGATGGTCTTGACCTCCGGCTTCTGATCCTTATCGTACTGCAAGAAGATCACGCCCTTCCGCCGTGCCTCGCGGTAGTAACGCTCCTTGAAGCCAAAGGTGCGAATGTCGCGATAGAGGATATACACGTCCGTCTCTGGACAACGCTCCTTGATCGCCAACGCATTCTTGATCGCCTCCGTGCAGCAGATACGGGAGCAATACGGGTGGGCCTCATCGCGGGAGCCTACGCACTGAATCATCACGACACTGGTTGGTAGATTGGTAGATTGGTAGATTGGTAGATTGGTAGATTGAGGCTCGGCTTCCCAATTTCCCAATTTCCCAGTTTCCCAATTTACCGGTTTACCAGTTTCCCAATGTACCAGGTACTCCTCCAACTCCCGCTGCGTGATCACCCGCTCATCCTGCCCGTAGAGATACTCCACCGGCTCGACCTGCCGCGCGCCTGTCGCCACCACCACTACGCCGTGCTGGATTTCCTCCCGCCGCTCCCCCCCACTCTCACCCTCCAGCCTCACCGTCGTGCAATACTGCCCCAGGTACCCGCTCACGCCCACCACCTCCGCGCCCATTAGCACCGAAATGCGCGGACTGGCCAACACCTCCTCAATCGTATGCTTCAGAAGCACCTGCGGGTCATTCGTAAATTCGCTATTCGTAAATTCGCTATCCGGCAGAGGAGTGTAAATGTGACGGAGGTTGCCGCCTAGCTCCGTCTCCCGCTCGACCAGCGTCACCTCGAACCCCTGCTCGGCGATGGAGAGCGCCGCCGTCATCCCCGCCAACCCGCCGCCGACGACCAGCGCGCGGTGATTTATCTCAAAGGTGGCGTGCTCAATAGGACGCAGTTTCCGCGCTTTGGCCACCGCCATACGTACCAATTCCTTGGCCTTCTCCGTCGCCCTCCCGTGGTTTGCCTTGTGCACCCACGAGTCCTGCACGCGGATGTTGGCCATCTCAAACAAGTGCGGGTTCAGCCCGGCCCCGCGAAGCGTCTCCTGGAACAGCGACTCGTGCGTGCGCGGTGTGCAGGAAGCGACCACGACCCGGTTGAGTCCGTGCTCCTCGATGCGCTCGCGGATGCGCTCCTGTGTGTCCTGCGAACAGGTGTACAAATTCTCCTCGGCGTAGGCCACGTAGGGCAGCGTGCTGGCGTACTCGACCACCTCGGGCACGTCCACCACAGCGCCGATATTGATACCGCAGTGGCAGACGAAGACGCCCACCTGTGGCGGTTCCATGCCGACGTCACGCTCCTCCGGCCAGACCGGCTCCTCCGTCAGCGTGCCGCGCGCGTCGGCCAGCAGCGCCGAGGCTTGAGCCGCCGCGCACGAAGCCTCGATCACCGTCTCCGGAATGTCCTTGGGTTCGCTGAACGGTCCGGCGACAAAGATACCCGGCCGCGTCGTCCGCGCCGGCTGGAAGGAGGACGACTCGGCAAAGCCGTACTCGTTCAATCCAACCCCCAGCCGCTCCGCCAGTTCCCGCGTGCCCTCCGGCGGCTTCAGCCCCACCGAGAGCACCACCAGGTCGAACTCCTCCTCGACGTTCTTGCCGTCCGGAGTGGAGTGCTTCAGCCGCAGGTTACCCGTCCCCGGTACATCTGTGACCATGCTGACCATGCTGCGTACGTAGCGCACGCCGTATTCTTGCTCAGCCCGTTCGATGTAGCGCTCAAAGTCCTTGCCGAAGGAACGCATGTCCATGTAAAAGATCGTCGGCTCGACGTTGGGATCGTGCTCCCTGGCGATGAGCGCCTCTTTGGTGGCGTACATACAGCAGACCGAGGAACAGTATCCATGCTCGCACGAGATATCGCGGGAGCCAACACATTGGATGAAAGCCACCTTGCGCGGGTGCTCACCGTCGGAGGGACGCCGCACCTCCCCACCCCACGGTCCCGAAGCTGAGAGCATACGCTCCAACTCGATACTGGTGACGACATTAGCCAACCGCCCGTACCCCAACTCGGGCCGGATGTCGCCAGGCATTGTCTCCGATCCCAGCGCCAGCACGACCGCGCCCACGTTCAGTTCGACGATCTCCTCGCGCATATCGTGGTCAATGCAGTGCTTCTGGCAGGCGTAGACACATTGATTGCACTCGGAACAGATACCGCAGGCCAGGCATCGCTCCGCCTCCGCCCGCGCCTCCTCCTCGGTGAGGGCCGCGTACACCTCGCGAAAGTCCTGCACCCGCTCGGACGCAGGAAGTTTAGCGACCTCGTGACGGGGCACGTCGGAGACCTCGCCAGAGACTACCTTCGCCCGCGCCTCCTCCTCCGTCAGTTCGGCCACATCACCCCCCCATTCCCCCCCTATGGGGGGGGTGAGGGGAAGGGGCTCGCCGCGCACGTAGGCGTCAATCGAACGGGCCGCCTTGTGCCCCGCCGCAATCGCGTCCACGACGAAGGCAGTACCAGTCACCACGTCGCCGCCAGCAAAAAGCCCCGGCACGTCGGTCGTCAGCGTCACCGCATCCACCGCCGCCCACCGCCCGCGCACCGTCACCTCTTCCGGCAGGCAGGAGACGTCGGGCCGTTGCCCGATAGCAAAGATCACCACGTCGGCCCCAATGACGTGCTCGCTGCCCGGCTTCTCGTCAAAGTCGGGCCGCCCCTCGACAAAGCCCCGGAAATCAATCTCGACGCAACGCAAGCCGGTCACGTGTCCGTCGGCGGAGGTGATCTCCTTGAATGTATGGGATGGGAATACCTCGACACCCTCCTCCTGCGCGTCCTGTATCTCCCACTCGTGGGCCGGCATCGTCTCGCGGCTCTCCAGGCAGGACATCCCGACCCAGGAAGCGCCCAGCCGCACCGCCGTCATCGCCGCGTCTATTGCGACGTTGCCGCCGCCGAGCACCAGGACGCGCTTCCCCTCCAGACTTTGGAAGTCTTCTGAGACTTCCAAAGTCTCCCGCAACGCCGCCTGGCGCAGAAAATCGGTCGCCAATGTCACTTCGGGCAGGTCCGCGCCGGGGATAGGGAGCTGGACCCCCTGGTGCGCTCCCACTGCGACGAAGACGGCGTCGTAGCCGGTAGTGCTCCTACCCGCTTCGGGGGGGCTGGTGAAATGGATCACGCTCGGTGGCATTGGCAAAGTGCTCCCCCCCGCTTCGGGGGGGCTGGGGGGGGTATCGCGTAAGAGCGCCATCGCGTCGTCCACGCGGTGGTTGCACTCTAGTTCGACACCCAACGCCAGGATGTCATCAATCTCGCGCTGTACCAACTCGTAGGGCATACGATAGGAAGGGATGCCCACGCGCATCATCCCGCCCGGAACGGAGAGCGCCTCGAAGACAGTCACGCCGTGCCCAAGTTTGACCAGGTCTTGGGCGCAGGTCATCCCCGCCGGCCCAGAGCCGACCACTGCCACCCGCTTCCCCGTCCGTTCGACCTCCGGCCGCTCCCACACTCCCACACCCTCACACTCCTCAGGGTGGGCCAGCGCCCAGTCGGCGACGAAACGCTTGAGCCGCATGATGTTGACCGGCTCGTCAACCTTGCCCCGCGAGCAGGCGTCCTCACACTGGTGGTTGCAGACCCGCCCGCAGATGGAGGGGAAAGGGTTATCCTCGCGGATGGTGCGGTAAGCGTCAGCATACCTCCCCTCGCGTATCAGCGCCACGTACCCCTGCGCCCGCTGATGGATGGGACAGGCATCGCGGCAGGGAGCCCGCCCCCGCTTCTCGATGACGAAAGCGTTGGGGATGGCCTGCGGGTAGAGTTTGTAGGCCGCCCGTCGTTCGGACATGTCCACGTTGAACTGGTCGGGACGGATAATGGGACAAGCCTCCGCGCAGTCACCACAGCCGGTACACTCGTCCACCACGACGTAGCGCGGCTTCTGGCGTACGCGCGCCGTAAAGTTGCCCGGCTCGCCTGCGACGCTCTCCAGCTCGGCGTAGGTCATCACCTCAATGTTGAGATGCCGGCCGCACTCCACCAACTTGGGCGAGAGGATGCACATCGCGCAGTCGTTGGTGGGGAACGTCTTGTCCAGTTGCGCCATCACCCCGCCGATAGCCGGTTTCCTATCCAGCAGATAGACTTTGAAGCCGGCTCCAGCCAGGTCGAGCGACGACTGCATACCCCCAATGCCAGCCCCGACGACCAGCACTGCGCCGACCTTGTCTTTGCCATTGTTCTCAGAGAATGAGAATTCCATCCCCATACCGTCTCCAAAATGCTCGTAGTGATGACTTGGTCGTTAATTGCAGCCCAAAAACGACTAAAGTCGTTACTACGGCCGCTTAGAACTCGCCCGAATGATCCACCAGTCGCAGTACCACAATCGCCATGTCCAGCGTCTCCCCGCTATCCGTGATAAAGTAGTCGCGCAGCACGACCTCGCGCCGGTAGCCCAGGTCCTCAAATGCCTTGATGACCTGCGGTTGGGTGGTCACGATTTCAGCGTACAACTGCTGCAACCCCACCCGCCGGGCGACGTCAATCAGGCAGCGTAACATCAGCACGCCGATGCCCTGGCGACGGTAGGCGCGGTCGAGAAAGATGCGCACCCAGGCCATGTGACGGTGATACCGTTCGCCAAAGTGCAGCGTAGCGTCTCCCACGATCTTGCCGTCCACGATAGCCACCAGCGGGAAGACGACCTCCAGATTCAGATTGTCCACCCAGCTTTCTACCACAACCTTGTTGCCGGCATCGCTGCGGAAGTACTCCAGGTCCTCCTGCGTCGCCCGGGCAAAGAGAGCCACCAGACCCTCCTTGTCCTGCTCCGACAACGGGCGCAGCAGCAACCGGGCACCATTGGGCAAAGTCTTCACGTGGCGATAGCGCGTCAATTGCTCCCGGACATCCATGCTCATTCTCTCACCTCCATATCAGTGCGACTCAGCTTCCTGCACCGCTTTCCACACCAATTCCGTCAGGTCCATCACGCGCATGCGGGCGCGACGGGCCTCCTTGCTCTTGCGCACCGCCGCCGTCAGCGTGCGCTCGCACTGCTGGCAGGCGGAGGTGATGACTTGAGCGTCAATCTCGCAGGCCCGGCTGACGCGACGCAACGATACCTCCGATACGACGTCCGGATCGAAACTCTCCAGGTTGCCCCCACCGCCGCAACACTCGGAGATTGACCCGGAACTGCTCATTTCCACAAAGGTGAGGCCGGGGATGCTCTGCAACACCCGGCGCGGGGCCTCAAAGACGTTGCTCTTGCGCCCCAGGTCACACGGGTCGTG
>JAUXFI010000083.1 GCA_030620125.1 Anaerolineae bacterium | reverse complement strand
CGCGGGCGCGCTCGACCGCCCGCTTGGCCTGCACACCGTAGGGATGCGAACTGGACGGGTTGCCGAAATGCTCGTAGAGGTACGGCGTCATCACCTCCGCTACGCCCCGGTCAATGGGCGTCGTGGCGTTATAGTCCAGGTAGATGGGTTGTGATGTCATTCAGTCTCCTCCCTCACCCCAGCCCTCCCCCATGGGGAGAGGGAGCTCGCCATCCGCACTTTCCCCATGGAGAGAGGGATCCCGCCATCCGCACCTCTCCCCTATGGGGGGGATTGAGGGGGGGGCTGTTTACAGCGGCACACAAACACTAGGCGAACCGGACAGCAACCTCCGGCGGGCGTGCGAGCGTGTTGACCAGGGTAGCGTGCTTTGCGACTCCGACCAGCCTGCGTTTCACGTCCTCAGGCGGCTCCGGCTCAATGTGGATCGTCGCCTCCAACGCGCCGACGCGACGGGGACGCTCCAATTCCTCGCATTCCAACTCTAGGCTCAATCGCTCGAACTGAATGCCTCGCAATCGGCAAGAGTTCGCCACAAACTCTAGCATGCAAGCGCCCACTGCCGCCGCAAACAACTGCGGTGCGCTCAACGCGGTGCCAGCGCCCCCATCCTCCGGCGCGGCGTCCACGACCACGGCGTGTCCGCCCACCCCTCCCGGCCCCCCCGAGGCGGGGGGGAGTTCTACCGTCGCCAGGAAGCGCGAGCCGTCCACGTGTTGCACTGTGAGTTTCACTCCATCCCTCCTGTGTCTCGTAGTGGCGACTCTAGTCGCTCCGGCCTCACTTTGAACGACTAAAGTCGTTACTACGAGCAAAACTGTCCGGAATAGTAATCACGCATCCCACACCGACTCGGATAAAGTCCTCCCCATATTCCTCGGCGAAAATCCCTATCGCCTGGTCGCCTGTGCAGTGGCACGGCGCTACTTTTTGCACGCCCAGGTCGCGGAAATCGGCGATGATGCGCTCGACCTGACGCTTGCTCGCGCCGCCCAGGTGAAAGCCGCCCAGCACGAGGTAGGGGCGCGGGTGAGGGCGTGGCGACCACGCCCCTACCGCGCGGCGCACCATCTCCACAACGCCAGGGTGAGCGCAGCCGGTGACGACGACCAAACCATCCCCGGTCTCCACTGCCAGCGCCTGCTCGATGATACCCGAACCCACCTCGCCGGTAGTGTGGACGCCGGGCAGGATCTCCACCGGCCCGGTCACTTCTACCAGATCGGTGCGGGTGCGCACGCTGTTCTTGAACGAGGCGGGAAACGCGGCCGGCACGTAGACCGTCGGCTGAACGCCCGTGTCCAGCAATCCCGTTAGCCCGCCGGTGTGATCGCCGTGGATGTGGGAGAGCACGACAACGTCAATCGCCTGCGGATCAATGCCCAGCTTTGTCATATTGTCCAACAGCGTGGGGCTATCGCCGCCGGTGTCGAAGAGCACCGTTGCATCCCCGGTCTCCACCAGGCAGGAAAAGCCCCAGGCAGTGCGCAGTGCCGGATCGTAGGCGTTGTTATCGTAGGCAATCGTAAAAGTCACAACCTTGACCTCCTCTGTCGGGGTCGGCTCTGGCGCGGAAGTAGGCGTCGGCACTGCCGTCGGTGTGACCGTGGGTGTTGGCGGGTGGGTCGGTGCGGGAGGGGACGTCGAAGTAACAGAGACCGTTTGTTCCACCCGTGGCTTACACCCCACGACCAGCAGATTCGCCACTCCTGCAACCATCCAGCCTATGAACTGCCGCCGCCGCATCCCGTCTCACCTTCCTCGCCGCCGGCGACGCGTTCGCCGGCCACCGCCACCCGCGCCTCTCGCCGACGACGGATCGCCCGTAGATGGTTGCGTCGCCACGGGCCGTCGCGTCAACCAGCGGCCCATCGTTTGCACCAGCGCCCCGGCCGCCCTTGCCAACAACCCGGCGCCAGCGACGACGACCGCCGCGCCCGCGGTCTCTGTCAATGGACCAGGCCGGTAGACGGTGGGGGCCGGTCGCTCTGGAACGGGGACGAGCTCGCCCTGAACCACGGGCTGAATGGCGACCTGTGGGCACTCGTCGGCGCAGGCTTCGCAGCCTATACAGGTGTTCTCGTCAACGTGCGCCTTGCCATACGACAGAACCATGGCTCCGGTGGGACACACTTCTACACACGCGCCGCAGCCCGTGCAGCGGTCACTGTCCACCCACATCGTCTGCGTGTCCATCATCATCCTTCACTCTAACGAAAGAACGCCTGGCCATGCAAAGGAAACACAAAAGCGTCGCGGGCCTTGGCGAGGCAACAAGGGAGCATGGGCGGCAACTCATCCTCAGGGCCAACATAGCGCCCTTCCAGGATCTCTTCCTGGTCCGGCCGGAATTCGCCGCCCACGACCCGGCACTCGAAAAAGATGATCACCGGCTGCACCTGATCGCCGTTGGGATAGGTAATGACGTGCTCTGGATTGGAATAGACACCGATCAACGCCACTGGCTCGACCTCCAGCCCAATCTCCTCGCGCACCTCGCGCACCACCGTCTCGGCAGCCCGTTCGCAAAGTTCCATCCCCCCGCCAGGGAAACCCCACAGATTGTCTCCGTCACTGCGTCGCAGGATCAGGATGCGACCTTCCTCGTCGCGGATGCAGGCCGCTGCAGCGGGGACCAGCAATAGATCGTGTCCCACACATTCCCGCAAGCGGCCCAGGTAACCAGTTGCTCCCATCAAACCTCCCGTTCGGCCTCCGCGAGCAACTCTAGGAGAATCGTCGCCGCTCGCTCGACCAGCAGCGCGCAGGAGCCCAAACCCCCTGGCGCGTAGACCAACTCACGCAGCCGGGCGCATTGAGTGTCGCCCAGTTCTGCCAGGAAGCGCGCCCGGTAGCGGGTGGCGAGGGCAAAGGCCGGACGGTCATCCTCGTCCAACCTCGTCCGGCCAAGCAGCCCGCCGATGATAAGCACGCCGCCGCTCAGCGCCCCGCACATCTCCTGTTGAGTATCTCCCAACCCGCCCGCGAGGCCGGTCGCCATCCGCGCGCACTGCGGCCCCAGGTCGCCCAGCACGTGCTCGCCCACGGCGAGCAACATGGCCTCGGCTCAGTGGTAGCCCTGCTCGACCAGATTGCCGGCCCGCGCAGCTACGCCCCCCACGCGATCCCTTTGTCTCATGCTTCGCCCCCCGCGGGCCGGTTGGCAATCGCCTCCCGTAGCGTGTTCACCGCCAATTCGGCGCAATGGACGTTCTCCTCGGGCAGGCCATCCAGGGCAGCGATCAGACCCTCTGGCGTGATCTCGCCCGCCTCCCCCAGCGAAACTCCCCGCACCATCGTGGTGAGCCTGCTCCCACAGGCCACCGTCGGTGCACAACCATCGGTCACAAAAGTGGCCTCTGTGATCCGCTCACCGTCCAGCCGCAGGTAAAACTCCATCGTGTCGCCGCACCAACCGCGCACGACTGCCTGTGCATCCGCCCCTTCCATACGACCCACGTTCCTGGGATTGTGTACCTCCGCGACAACCTCGACCGAGTAGAGCGCCCGTTCCTGTTCATCAATCTGCCTCTGCAGATCAGCTACCATACGGTCAAAGTCCGTCGTCTCTTCCCGATTTTCCATCAGATGCTAATCTCAATCTCCCCTTTCTTAAAGCCCTTGAGCGGCGACAGGAGCCCCAAGATGGTGCTTCTCACTATGCCGGAGATGAACGAGTTCATAGGCATCGGCTGCCCGTCTATCCTGACCTCCGTGGCCGGTTGCAGGGAGATACACTCCCCAACGCTGCCGGTTCCGGCGACGATCTCGCGGGCCAGATCGTAGCACCGCTCGTGCCCACAGCCGCCACAGTCGAGGCTGGGCAACTTGAAAGCCTTCTCCTCCACCATGTCGGCGATTTTGCCCACTTCGTCCCGGCTGAGGAGGGGGACATCCGCTCTCTCCACGTAGTCAACCGGCCCGACGGCACACATAGCCAGGCCGTCGAAAAGGTCCCGATCATCCGGCTCTCCCCGCAAGCACACGATTTTGGGAAACGTCTGCTCTGTCTTGAAACCCTCGACGAGGATGATGTCCGCCTCCAGGTAGGGGATGATGTCCTCCAGGCTCAGCGGCTTCTTCCAGAAAACCCCTGACTCCTGCGGCGAGATAATAGCCACTTGGCCGACGGATTCTCCCAGTATGGCGGTATCCTTACCTGGGACGTCCAGGGAGTGGGATGTGTGCTTGATCACAGCCACCTGATGGTCCCTGCCGGTCAACTCGCGTGCCAGCGCGAGGGTCAGCGTAGTCTTGCCACTGTTCTTGTATCCTACGATACCTGCGATTTTGAGCAATCTTGTCCTCCGACTGAGAGAAACCGGGGTTTTTCCGAAAAATCCGGTTTCTAGCTTGTCGCCAACTTGTCCAACCGCTCCGCCACCTCGGCCAACTGTTGCTGCAACATCTCGGTCTCTTCCCGCAAGCGACCTGCCTCGTCCTGCTCGTACTCGCCCTCGGCGTGGGCTTCTCCGTGGGCGTGTTCGACGCTTTCACGACACGGCTTGGCCTCCCGCAACCCTCCGCCCAGGTACTGTTCCAGGGCAAGACGCACGGTACCGGAAGCACTGGTTGCCGCCTGGATACCGTACTGCTGGAAGAAACCGATGGCCCGCCTGCCCATCCCGCCAGTGAGCATCACGTTGGCCCCCTGGCCGTGGATGAAACCTGGCACCTGCCCCGGCTGGTGTTGGGCGTAGTAAGGATTGGAGATGGCGTTAACCGCTCCTATCTCTCTGCCCTCCAGGTCCACCAGCACAAAATATGGACAACGCCCAAAGTGAGGACTGACCACACTATCCAGTCCGTTGCTATCGTCCGCCGAAACTGCTACTCGCATCGCTTATTCTCCTTTTTCAAGCCGGTCGAGGCGCTCCATCACCTCGCCCAACTGTTTGCGCAGGCCGCCGGTCATATCCTTCAGAGCCGCGACTTCCTCTTCGCGGGAAGGGGCGGGGGCGGCCGGAGGCACAGCCGCGCGGCGGCCCATACCCATTCCAGCGTGTGCCGGACCACTCGCCCCGCCAGCGGCGGGTAACTGGCCTGTTTTGCAGGCTTCCGCCGCCTGTCGCACCGTCCCCCCGCTGAAGAAGTAGACGGGCACATTGGCTGCCCGGAAGACGTTAAAGGCATTGGGGCCCACGTTGCCCGTTACCACCGCCTGCGCCCCGCGCTCGACGACGAACTGGGCTGCCTGAATGCCCGCCCCACCGGCGGCGGCGGCCGCCGGGTTCTGCACGGCCTCAAACTCCATCGTATCCGTATCCACAAAGGCATACGTGGGACAGCGCCCAAAGACCGGGCTGGCCTGCGCGTCAAGGTCTGCGCCATTAGCTGTGACGACGATTCTCATTTGCGTTCCTCCCTGTAAAAAGGTATAATCTGATTTGTCCACTGGGCGGGGAGCCTTGTAGGCCCCCCACCTTGTTAGGACCCCGGGGCGGATGGCGGAGTGTAATGGCAACGTCACCCGCCCCGATGCGTCCCGCCGCCTAACTTGCGGCTACTTTTCCTGCTCGAGTTCCGTGATGCGCTGGCTGATGGCGTCCAGTTGCTGCTTCAGCCACCCAGCTTGCGCCTTGAGGAACCCTGTCTCCTGCTCCGGGGTCGGCGGTGCGGCATACGGACCATACGCCGCAGCCGGCGGCGCGTCCCAGGCCGGCCCATACCCAAAGCGGGCACGGCCGCGGCCCTGGCCACGACCACGGCCCCAGCCCATGCCGCAGCCGCGCCCAGGCATCGGGCTTGCATAGCCGGGTGTGCCGTAGCCACCACAGTAACCAGCGCCACGTCCGCTCATCGGTCCCATTCCCATAGGCCCAGTTCCATCTCCTGCTGGCATCTCGCTCACCTCCTTTTTACTCAAGTATGCTACTTGTACCACTGACGTTGTCTCTACCAACGTCCTCTGCGCCCTCGTCCTCTTCCGCCCGCGCCACGGCCTCGACCGCGCCCGAACGCGCGCCCCAGCCACGTCGCCGGACGCGACCAGCGGGCAAAGCGAGACCCACGCACAGGCATGCCCTGCAACCCTGCGTAGCCGTAAGGTGACTGTCCTGATTCAGGAAGCGCCATCGCACAGTACCCCTCGCCGCGACCGGTCATCGGCCCTTGGCCCTGCGGTCCTGTCCCATTAAATCTTGGCATCTCTCTCACCTTCTTTCCATCAGTCTGTTCGTCTCTCACTTTGTCAATCGTACGCCAGCCGTGTCTCTTTGTCTGTCAAGACATGCTGAATACGCGCTTGCCATCCGGCTGACCGCCATGTCCCCAACTCATCGTGGGTCAAGTAATAATTCTGCGGAATGGGATGGGTACCGATAACCACGTCCAGCCCGTACTTGGCGGGGATGAACTCACAGAAGGCTTGCAGACGCGGGCAGGGCGGGTAGCCGACCACCAGGCCCGTAGCCAGATGGATGACCTGTGCGCCATTCTTCTTCATCTCCGCCGGAGTGTACTCCACGTTGCCACCCGGACAGCCTCCGCAAGTGGTGTAGCCTACCAACTCGACTTTTTCTCCCTCGTATAGGGCGAAAGCGCCCTCCCGATTTCGCAAAGCCCGCAGGCACTTTCCGCCTGCACAGGTATGGTAGCGGTTGCAGATGATGATGCCGACTTTTTTCACGTCAATTGCTCCTCCTTCATCTCTTGCATCAGACTACTTTTGCCCCTGCTCGAGCACAATGCTCCCGACTGGCACGCCTACGTCGCAGGCGATGATCGGGCACTTGACCTGCAGCAAGAAAAACAGCCGAGGCCCCTCTTCGCTCAACGTCTCGTAGTTGGCCTGCCCCTTGGCGATGATCAGCGTGGCCTCGTCGTATAACCGCCGGAACTCTTCCGAGCAGTGGCTCAGAATCGTGCCCGGAGCATCCGAGCCGGTGCTGACGAGTTCCGCCACTCGATCCACCCCGGCGGCGCGAGCATCTTCCAGCGTCGCATCATTCAGGGTGGGGCCGCCCTTCACACCACAGACGACCGGCGTCTCAAGCGTCTCGATCAGCAACCGGTCAAAGACCGTCTCGCCAGCGTTGTCGGCCAGGTAGAGCACCTGCTCAACCTCCGAGAGCGCGTCCCGGAAAGCCGCCCCGTCGTCAATGGCGAAGGGTTGGGCCAGCACTCGCTCCACCGCACCCCACAGATCGTACTCCTGGGCCACAGCCAGGTCAATGATGTTGCCGGCGATGCTCAACCGCACGGCCATCTCCAGTGGGTCGTCCGCCTCTGCCAGCAGCCCCTTTAGCCGAGGATATAGGGCCAGCGCCTGGCGGGTACTGGCATCCTTGGCCGCCCGGTAGGGATCGCCGTCGCCGACCTCTTGCCGCACGATACGATGAACCTGATCACCGATCTCCGGCGGCGTGCTCGACGGCTCGATCTGCTTGAGCACATCGAGCACGTGACCGAGCACTGCTCGCTGTTGCCGTTCGTCGGCCCCGGCCATACGCGCCGCCTCCAACGCCTGGCGCAGAAAACAAGGGTAGCAGTCCAGATAGGTCTTCATCTACGACCTCTGCAAAAATATCGGCACGCTCTTGGTCGCCGGGAGTCGTTCCACCACCTGTGCGGCGATAGGCTCAAACGCTTCTGCCGCATACTCCTCAATCTTCCCCGTGTCGCAGCGGCGGGCCAGTTCGGGGTCCAGCGGGAGTTGTCCCAGGAGCGGCACCCCGGTCTGCAGCGCCGTGTGGAACGCCTGGCTGGGGCCAAAGACCTCGATTTTTTCCCCGCACGCGGGACAAATGGCGTAACTCATATTCTCAACCAGTCCTACGATGGGCACATTCATGTGCCCGGCCATCTGTGCTGCCTTGCGCACCACCATCCCCGCCAGGTCCTGCGGCGTGGTCACCAGCACTATCCCATTGAGCGGAATGGACTGCATCACCGTCAGCGATGCGTCGGACGTACCGGGCGGCAAATCCACCACCAGATAGTCGAGTTTTCCCCAAAAGACCTCGTTCCAGAACTGCTTGATGGCGCTGCTGATCAATGGCCCACGCCAGATGACGGCTTCGTCCTCG
>JAUXFI010000154.1 GCA_030620125.1 Anaerolineae bacterium | reverse complement strand
GGCAAACAACTTTGAGCCCGTGTTGGGAGAGAAAGCCAGGGGCACCACTGGCTACGCGGCAATCAGGCCCAAGCAGTTTCTGGCCTGCAAGATCCCCCTCCCCCCCCTCGACGAACAGCGCCGCATCGTGGCCCGCATCGAGGAACTGGCGGCGCTCATTGAGGAGGCGCGGGGGCTGCGGGTCAAGGCGCGGGAGGAAGCGAAGGCATTGGTGGCAGCAGCGGTTGTCGAATTGTTCACCACTTGCCAGGGCAACGACTGGAGCGGCTATCATCTTGGCGATTTGGTGACAGAATCTCGTTATGGAACCTCTGAAAAAGCTCACGTCGAACCAATCGGAACTCCCATCTTGCGGATGGGCAACATCCAGAATGGCAGATTAGATCTCACCGATCTAAAATACTTTCACCTCGCTGATCGATACAGAGAGAAACTGCTGTTGCAACCAGACGATGTTCTCGTCAATCGTACTAACAGTGCAGAGTTGGTGGGCAAGTGTGCTGTCTTTGAAGAGAAGGATGAGTATACTTTCGCATCCTATCTGATTCGCCTCCGATTGGATCTGACTAAGGCAGTTCCTCAGTTGATTGCCGCGTACATGAACTCGCCCATTGGACGGGCCTATATGTTCTCGGAGCGGAAGCAAATGACGGGACAAGCCAACGTAAACTCAAAGACGTTAAGAGCCATGCCGATCTCCCTGCCGCCTGTAGACGAACAATGCCACATCGTCGCCTACCTGGACGGCCTGCGAGCCCAGGTGGACGAACTCACCGCCCTGCAGGACGCCACCCAGGCAGAGCTGGACGCGCTGCTGCCGTCGGTGCTGGATCAGGCGTTTCGGGGAGAGTTGTGAGCGGGGAACGTTTGGATCACGAAGGCCACGAAATGGACGAAAGACGCGAAAGGGTTAAAGGAGGATCAGAGAATGACCAAGGTTCACGTTGGTAACATCGAGTTCGAGAGCCTGGAGGACTATTTTGCGGCTATGGAAGCCTGGGAGGAGCATCGAGCGCCGTTCAAAGCCCAGGCCGAAGCGATGCTTGGCGAATTCGTCGAGTATCTGCACAAACAGGGCCTCTCAAAGCGCACAATTCGTAAGCATGGTCAGAACATTGACATGTTCATCGTCTACTTGACGCAGTACACTGACGCAGACGACTTTGCTACCGTGCGCAAGGGCATGGTGAACACCGAATTCTTCCGCTGGCACCGGCGCAAGGTGCTGAATCGGCTTGACAAGGACTCGCTCAAGAGCAGCACTAAAAAGTTCTTCAACTTCCTGGCCGAGCAGAAGGGCATCTACAACGAGAAGGTCCTGGGGAGGCGTAAGAAATGACCGCCTCTTTACCTCTATCCGGCCCAGACACCTTGAGCGACACCATCCCGCCCCAGGCAGACGTCTACACCGACGGCGGCTGCGACCCCAACCCCGGCCCCGGCGGCTGGGGCGCGATCATCCACTGGTCTGACCGGGAGTGGGTGCTCAGCGGCAACGACCCTGCCACCACCAACAACCGCATGGAACTTTGCGCCGCAGCCGCGGCCCTGGCGCTGCTGGAGGGGCTCCTGGGCCACTGCCAGGTGAACCTCCACACCGATTCCCAATACCTGCGCCGGGGCATCACCGAGTGGATAAACGGCTGGGTGAGCCGTGGCTGGCGCACCAGGGACAAACAAGCGGTCAAAAACCAGGACCTGTGGCGTCTGCTCCACCGGCTGACGCAGGCCCACGACGTGAGCTGGCACTGGCTCAAGGGACACGCCGGTCATCCCCTCAACGAGCGGGCCGACCGGCTGGCGTCCGAGGCGCAACGGGCGCTCCAGCGTGGGCCGGGTGCGCCTGATGCGCATCAGCCCAGCGACGACGAGCGGCCTATCGTCGAAATCTGCGTCAAGTCCTCCTGTCGGGGCGCTCAAGGACGGGGCGGCTGGGGAGCCGTGCTGCGCCTGGACGAGCATACCAAGTCCCTCAGCGGCGGCGAGCCGGCGACGACCGCCAACGCCATGCTCATCCGTGGCGCGACCGAACCGCTGCGGTCGCTGACCAGACCGTGCCGCGTGACCCTCTACTCCGACGCCAAATACCTGATCCAGGGCGCTTCACGCTGGGTGAAGAACTGGCAGGCTCGTGGCTGGCAGACCCGTGACGGCAAGCCGGTCGCCAACCGGGCCGAGTGGGAGGCACTTTTGGAAGCCGCCCGTCCGCACCACGTCACCTGGCTGCAGGTCAAGGGAGACACTGCTCCCGCCGACCTGGCTTGGGCCGGCGAGTTGGCAGCCCAGGCCTCCAGTCCGGCAGAGGCAGAAACCCAAGCAATGGACGAGGAGCCAAAGCATAATGAACCACAGACAGAGAGTCCTGACGGCCCTGCGTCACCAGGAACCGGATAGAGTGCCCATTGACCTGGGTGGCACGGTAGACAGCACGATCATGGCGGTCGCCTACAAAAAGCTCAGAGAACACCTGGGCCTCTCTGCTGGCAGCACCCGCGTGGCCGACATTTATCAACACACGGCATTGGTGGAGGAGGACGTGCGCCAGGCTCTCGGTCTTGACGTGCTGCTGGTTTCCGACGAGCCCAACGAGTGGAGACAGGGTGGCCTCCCCGACGGTTCTCCAGCCGAGTTTCCGGTCAGGTTCCTGCCGCAACTCCAGGACGATGGCTCCCAGGTGGTCTTTGACGCGGCGGGGAACGTCGTGCTCAAGATGCCCAAGAGTGGACACTATTTCGATCCCGTTCACTCGCCCCTGGCCGGCGCGACCAGTGTGCGTGACATCGAGAAGCACATGGTCGCCATAGAGAGCTACGACAAGCCTTCTCATCTCGACAAAAGCTACGAGGAACTGGCGAGGAAGGCCAAAGCCTTGCGCGAGAACAGCGACTATTTGCTGGTGGGATTCTTTGGTGGGCACATCTTCCAGTCTGCTCAATCCTTGCGAGGATGGGAGACGTTCCTGATGGATCTGCTGGTGAACCAAAAGTTCGCTGAGGCGCTGATGGACCAACTGGCCGAGGCAAACATGAGGCGGTTCGAGCGTTACGCCGAAACCGTCGGCCAGCACGTTCACGTCGTGCAGTTTGAGGATGACCTAGGGATGCAAGATCGCCCTCTGTTGAGACCCAGCCTGTACCGCAAGATGGTCAAGCCCTACCACGAGAAGCTATTTCGGTTCGCCAAATCCAGGTGCGCTGCTTACCTCCTGTTGCACACCGACGGCGCCGTCTCCCCGTTCATCCCCGACTTTGTCGAGATGGGCGTGGACATACTGAATCCGGTGCAGGTCTCGGCGGCGGGTATGGACACGAAAGAGTTAAAGAGAGAGTTTGGCCGCGACATAACCTTCTGGGGCGGGGGGTGCGACAGCCAAAGCGTCCTGCCCTTCGGCACGCCCGCAGAGGTCGCGGACGAAGTCAAACGGAGGATAGACGACCTGGCTCCCGGCGGAGGCTTTGTGTTCAGCCCGGTACATAACGTGCAGACCGAAGTGACACCTGAGAACGTCGTCGCCATGTTCAAGACAGCCCGCGAGTACGGCGTCTACCACGGATCGTCGCCGTTGATCTTCCCGAAAGCTGCAGAGACGCGCTGGCAGGCGTAACTGGCACTTTTCAGGCGAGAGCTTGGCCAATTCATCGTGCCTGGGAGCTTTTGGGAAGATTTGCCTTTTTCACCATCTCTGGTAAACTTTTGCTGCGCTGTCATCCGGCAGTGGTTTTGCGATGGGGGGTGGTTGGTGATGAAACGACCGCGATGGTGGTCGGCTTTGATCTGGGTATGCGTGGTATGCGTCGTCGTGGCTGCCTGCGCACGCTCTGAGCCGGAACATATTCCCGAGGAGAGCGAAGCCTCCGGGCGGGGGGGCGGTCCCACGTCAGCCGCTCCCGTGCCAATCCCTACGCTGGTGCTTTCTCCCTCTCCACCTTACCCCGGCACTTACACGGGCACGCCCACGCCCAACCCGACGCCTGCTGGTAGCTTGGACAGCATGGGCGCGGAATCCTACGTCGTGCAACCCGGCGAGACGTTGGGCTGGATCGCCATGGTGTTCGGCTGTACCGTGGAAGAGATCATCGCCGCCAACGGCCTGCCCGACGCGGATAGCCTCAACATCGGGCAGACGCTCGTCATCCCCGTCAACGCTACCGAGACCGGCCCGTATCTCAAGTTGATCCCCGATAGCGAACTGGTCTACGGCCCGGCTTACATCCACTTTGACCTGGCGGGCTTTGTGGACGGGCAGGGGGGCTACCTGGCGGGTTACGCCGAGGATGTCGAGGGCAACCTGCTCACGGGGATAGAGATCGTCCAACTGGTGTCGCAGCGCTTTAGCGTGGGGCCACGGGTGCTGCTGACGTTGTTGGAACTGCAATCCGGCTGGGTTACCAATCCGCAACCCGCTGGCGAGACACTCGTCTACCCGCTGGGCCACATCCAGGACTATCACGAGGGGCTTTTCCGGCAACTGGAGTGGGCAGCAGTGCGCCTCAACGAAGGTTACTACGGCTGGAAGTGGGGCAATCGCGCGACAGTGCGCCTGTCCAATGGGGTCCGCGCTGCTATCGCGCCGGGTCTCAACCCCGGCACCGCTGGCGTGCAGAACTGTCTGGCCGAGTTATCCTTCACCTGGGACGAATGGCTGGCGCTGGTTTCTCCTCCCATGGGGGGGACAGAGGGGGGGGACTTTCTGGCTACTTACGAGCACCTTTTCGGCAACCCCTTCGCCTACACGGTGGAGCCGTTGGTGCCGCCCGACCTGGAGCAGCCAGAGTTACGGTTGCCGTGGGAGTCTGGGGACACCTGGTACTATACCGGCGGTCCGCACGGGGGCTGGGGGAACGGCAGTGGTAGCGCCGCGCTCGACTTTGTGCCGAGTGAAAGAGCGCTGGGCTGCGTGCCCTCAAAAGAGTGGGCCACTGCCGCCGCGCCAGGATTGGTTTTGCGCAGCGAGAACGGCGAAGTGTGGTTAGACCTGGACGGCGACGGCTTTGAGCAGAGCGGCTGGGTGTTGCTCTACCTGCACGTCTATTTCGAAGACCGGGTCGAGCAGGGCGCGTATGTGCAGCGCGGGC
>JAUXFI010000190.1 GCA_030620125.1 Anaerolineae bacterium | reverse complement strand
TGGTTCTTTGGGATTTCGCAGGGTGCTCTGAGCGGACGAGCCGTCCGCGTTCCGTATTTGGGGGTAAATGGACAGGATTTACAGGATGAACAGGATAAAAACAAGAAAAAATCCTGGAAATCTTGTTAATCCTGTCCAAAAACGAGGCGTTTATGCCCCTACTTTTTAGAACTGAACAACCCTGCTTTACCCACTCCCTGACCGTGATATTCGGTTACTACTACTCAGGCTACCCTCCCGCAGGTTACGATTTGCTGTACTCGCAGGCTTGCATAGCCGTTGGGAGAACCAACAATCCCTTGACATCCTCTGGGCTCTCCGCTATACTGGACGGTAATCGAAGGCGCAAAGTGCGAAAACCCCCTCCGATAAAGGAGCAGCGGCGATGAGCGAAGAACAGGTGAAAGAGACACGTGCCTCCTACGCGACCACCACGGATAAAGCAGTCGAGGGTATAACCGTGGCCGAGATGACAGTTCCACAGTTGAAGGTGCTTATCCAGAGCGCACTCAAGGATGCACTGCAACAAGTTCTCGGAGACCCTGACGCGGGCCTGGAGTTAAGCTCCGAATTCGAAGAAAGGTTGCATCACTCAGTGGCCTACGTCGCTTCTGGTGGGCACTTGCTTTCTATGGAAGAACTGATCGGCCAGATTGAGAACGCAAGCAGTGTATGAACCGGCGTTCCACCCCGATGTCGCAAAGTACCTAAAGGGCCTGGACAGGAGCATCAGGCAACGTATCCAAAATCCGGTGGCTGCTTGAACACATCGAAGAGACACAGCACAAGCTATTGACCGCACAATGGGAAGGGATGTACCGGCTAAGAGTGGGTGACTATCGCGTGATATACGGCATAGACCGGAAGCACAGACGAATCATCATCTACGCTGTAGGTCACCGGCGTGAGATATACAAATTGCACCGAGCCACTTGAACGTGACTTGCGAGAAAGCCCCTGCGACATTCTCGATTCTTCAAAGCCCTGCAATGAATCCTCAACTTTTTGCACTAGGCCCTACCTTCGAGCGTGAGTGCCGCTACGTAGTAAGTGGCCAGGTGTTTCCTACCAAGTTGCGCTTCCTCCTCCAGGCAGACTCCATCTGCGACCTATTCTTTCGTTCCCGCAAAAGGCTATTCATCACTCTTCTCAGCACATCTGCGTACCTGGCCTTTTGTTACCTCGCGGCTGGGACGGTCCCGTGCGTAACCCTGCCACCGCCGCCGGAAGTCGCGGAGGCGGCCCCTGTAGGCACGCCACAACCGGGAATTACGAACGAGAGCACCTCGACTCCGATGGCCGTGCCGACGGTCTCCCGCTCAGAAGACGTCACAACCTCGGTGGTATCCTGCCTGGGAGATAGCATCACCAACGGATACCCCTACTGGGGGACGGCGAGCACCTACCCGGCCCGGCTGCAGGCGCAACTCGATGCGGCACACGGCCCCGGCAGTTTCGACGTGATCAACCACGGTGTTGACGGGTATCGCGCTGACCAGGTCCTCAAAGACCTTCAGGATCTGAACTGGATGGCAGAAGACCCCGACTTTGTCTTGCTGATGGTCGGGGGCAACGATCTGACCCAGGAGGCAGGAGGGGACCCGGCCAAACTGCCGGAGGTCATCAGCCGCACCGTGGGTGAGGTGCAAGACATCGTCAACGTGGTCATTACCCACACCAACGCGGACGGGTCGCATCCGCAGATCATTGTTTCGGCCATCATCCCCACGACAGTTACTCTGGAGTCGCTGGCGGTGTGGTCATACAACAGCAGGCTGGAAAGCGACCTGACCGGGGTAGACCTGTGGATCACCGGTAACTGGGACGACTTTTACGATCCGCTCACAGGCCATGCACGGGAGTCGTTGATGTATGACAGCGTTCACCCCAACGCAGATGGATACCTGGTGATGGCCGAGAACTGGTTCGAGGCGCTTGAATCTCTCGTGCAGAAACGCAAGGTCTACCTCCCACTCGTGCTGCGCGACCGCTAATTTGCTTCGCCTACGCCCGGCTGCGGGGAATGGCCCCTCGCCTGGGGGGCACAAATTCGTGGCTATTCAAGTGAACAGCAAGCCGAACATGGGCACGAGGAGAACGCCGCAATGATCAACGTCGTCATCGTAGACGATCACCCCGTCGTGCGCACCGGCATGCGCGCGGTGCTGGACGCCGTGGCTGATGTCAACGTCGTGGCGGAGGGGGCCAGCGGCGCCGACGCGCTGCGCCTGGTGGAGCAACACGACCCCGACGTGCTGGTGCTGGACGTGAACCTGCCCGACATGAACGGCCTGGACGTCGTCCGGCGTCTGCGCGAGCGTGAGATAACCACAGCCATCCTCATCCTGACGATGCACGCCAATAGCCACACCGTCTTTGGGCTTTTGAAGGCCGGAGTCAGAGGCTACGTCCTCAAGGACGAAGCGCCGGAGACGCTGGCGGGCGCAGTGCAGGCCGTGGCGCAGGGGCAAGACTGGTTCAGCCCGGCAGTCTCCCGCCAGCTCGTGCGCCGCGCTGTCGGGCAAACCCGTTCGTCCCCGGAATTACTCACCCCACGCGAGATGGAGGTGCTGCGCTTGCTGGCCCAGGGGCTAGACAATGCCGCCATCGCCCAACAACTGGTGATCACCAGGCGGACAGTGCAAAACCACGTCAGTAGCATCTACGGCAAGCTGGGAGTGGACTCTCGCATTGAGGCGGCGCTGTACGCTATCAGGCACGGGTTGGCGCGAGTGTCGTGAGGATGTTGCAAGGATGAGCTTGAGGGGAGCGCACGGTGAGCCCTGAGATGGGCCGTTGGGAATGGCTCTGGCGTTGCTTCTTTGCCCTGCTGGCGCTGGTCGTCCCGGCTCTGGTGGGGTACGACGTCTATTTCCAGTGGCGTACTCCGGCGCTGGACTTTAGCTTCGACAGGCGCACGGGTCTCGTCTACGAGGTTCCTCAAGGAACACCCGCCGATTGGGCTGGACTGCTGGCAGGCGACGTCATTCTGAGCGTGGATGGTATCCCACTTTCGGAGTGGGACGCTCCAACGGTGGGCAACTATGCGGTGGAAATCGAGCGGGACGGCCAGCGCCTTACCCTGGAGTTGCCGCTACTCCCGCTGGCCAGGGTCCACCTTTTGTCCCTGGTCAGCGCTGCCACCGTCGCCCTGATCTTTTGGGTGATCGGTCTACTGCTGCTCCTGCGGCGCTTTAGGCAGAAGGATGTGCGCCTCCTTTTCCTATTGGCTCAGACTTTTGCCATCCTCCTGCTGTTTCCACTGGCCCATCCCCATCCGTCGGTTCTCCCTATCTGGGCCATTGATCTGAGTAACGCCTGCTTCTACCTGGCCGCTCCCCTTCTCTTGCACTATTACCTCACCTTCCCCGTCCCGTTGGGCACTCCCCGCCAGCGTCGCCGGAGCCTGACCGTGATCTACGGGCTGGCGCTGATCTCTATCGCCTTCTGGCTGTCGGGTGCTCCCCTGGCCCGATGGGGCGCTATCTACGCCATTCTGGAAGTCGCTGCCTCTGTCGTCGTTCTGGCCTACGTTTACCTGCGCCGGGCGACACCCGACGGTCGCCGTCGCCTGCGTCTCGTCGTTTTTGGCAACATCATAGCTGCGAGCGCGTCCATTTTTTTCTACATCTTGCCCTTTATGACTGAGGCATCCTACGGCATGCCAGAATGGCTGACGGCCTTGTTCCTGGTCACCGTTCCGTTGAGCTACCTCTATGCCACTGCGCGCCATAACCTGTTCGGCATAGATCGCTTGCTCAACCGGGCATTGGTCTACGCTCTGCTTACGCTGGGGATCCTGCTCCTCTATCTCGGGCCATTCCTGCTGATCTACCGCTTCCTGCCGGGCGATCCACCGGCCCAGATAATGGCCGTCGCCGGCCTGACGCTGTTGGTGGGCCTGGCCTTTAACTGGTCGTGCACGCAGGTGCAACGGTTGGTGGATCGCCTCTTTTACGGCGGCTGGTACGACTACCCCGGCGTCGTAGAGACGGCCAGCGCAGCCCTGGCCCGCACCCTCGAGCGGGAGCAACTGGCCAGCGTGCTGACCCGCCAACTGCCAGAGCTAATGCAGTTGCGCCCCGGCCACTTGTGGATCGGGGAACAGGACCAAGCCACCCATCTCCCCCCCCCCCACACCCCCACACTCTCCTTCCCCCTCACCTTCCAGGGCCAGGTACGCGGCCTGTGGAG
>JAUXFI010000068.1 GCA_030620125.1 Anaerolineae bacterium | reverse complement strand
GGTTTATCTCTTGACCGGCGATCCCGAGATCGTCCTCGGATTTAGTTTCGGCGCGTCGGCACTGGCCCTGCTGGCCAAGGCGGGCGGTGGGATATACACCAAGACGGCCGACATCGCCGCCGACCTGGTGGGCAAGGTCGAGATCGGCATCCCCGAGGACGACCCGCGCAACCCGGCCGTGGTCGCCGATAACGTCGGCGATAACGTCGGCGACGTGGCTGGCATGGGGGCGGATATCTTTGATAGTTACGTGGCCAGCGTCGTGGCCGTCATGTTGTTGGCCAGTTCGCTCTTTGCAAACGACGCCGCTCTGCAGGCCAGGTACATTGTGTTTCCCCTGGTTCTGTGCACGCTGGGCATTGTCGCCTCACTCATCGGCATCCGGTTCGTGCGCGTGGGCAAGAGCGGCAAGCCGGGCCAGGCGCTCAACCGGGGGACGATTAGCACTTGCGTGATCTTTGCTGTGCTGACCGCTGCCATCGTATTGCTGGGCGGTTATAACCTCGGCGTGTTGTGGGCCACGCTGGCCGGGATCGTCGCCGGGGTGGTCATCGGTTTCACTTCCGATTACTATACTTCTTCGGATCATCGCCCGGTGATCGAGACGGCTCGTGTTTCCGGCTCTGGCGCGGCCATCAACATTATCACCGGCTTCAGCTACGGGCTGATCAGCATCGTCCCCTCGGTCATCGGCATTGTGCTGGCGATGTTGGTCTCTTACTACCTGGCAGAACGTTGTGGGATGAGCGGCGTCTATGGGGTCGGCATCAGCGCGGTGGGGATGTTGGCCATCAGCGGGATGATCGTTTCCTCCGATGCATACGGCCCCATCGTTGACAACGCGCGGGGCATCGCGGAAATGGCCGGGATGTCACAGGAGGTGATTGACACGGCCGACGTGCTCGACGCAGCCGGCAACACGGCCAAGGCTATCACGAAGGGGTTCTCCATCAGCGCCGCTGCCCTCACTGTCCTGGCGCTCTTCGCGGCCTACGCGGAGGTGGTGGGAGCACGGGGTGTCGAATTGAACATCAGCTTGCGAGAGCCGGTGGTCGTCGCGGGGGTGCTGCTGGGGGCGATGACGCCACCGCTGTTCAGTGCGCTCACCATGCTATCGGTCACGGACAACGCTTTCAAGATGATCGAGGAGATCCGCCGGCAGTTCCACGAATATCCCGGCATCCTGGCAGGCACGAAGAAGCCCGACTATGCTGCCTGCGTGGACCTGGCTGCCCAGGGCGCGCTGTCGTCTTTGGTCATACCGGCCTTCCTGGCCATTGTTTTCCCCATCCTGGTGGGGTTTGTGCTGGGTCCCGAAGCGCTGGGTGGGTTTCTGGGGGGGAGTATCTTTACCGGCGTTATTTTCGCGCTGTTGATGTCCAACGCCGGCGGGCTGTGGGACAATGCCAAAAAGTTCATCGAGTCGGGAGAGTTCGGCGGCCCTCGCTCAGATGCTCACAAGGCCAGCGTCGTGGGCGATACTGTCGGTGATCCGTTCAAGGATACGGCCGGCCCCTCTCTCAACACCCTCATCACCGTGATGTCTTTGGTGTCCTCTCTGTTTGCCCCGATTATCACTGCTTTTCATCTGTTCTAGGCGCACTACGGGACGTCGTTCGCCAGCATCCGAGTCCCTGGGAGTCTGCGTTCGCAGCTTTGCGCCTCCCGCGCTTCCCTGTCCTCGTCAGTTCGCACCAGGGTGACTTGCCAGTCGTCACCGACCCGGCGAACCAGACGGCTATCGGCGCAGGTGCGGTACTCTCCATAATCGCAACTCCAGCAGGTGAAAGTGGTGTTGACGCACCGCCGACATCGTACTGCGCCAGAACGCCGTCTGTCTCGGGGCCCAATCCCAGCAGGTTCTCGCCACCCAGCCACAGATCGTTCTGGATGGAAATTTCCTCGTGGAAGAAGATGGCGCTGCGCTCTACCAACCCATCAGGTGGCAATCGGCCCATCAGCGCGGGCCGCTTCTCAGAGGGGCCGGCCGGCAGCGCTGTGGAGATCGCCTCCGCAAGGCCCCACAGGTCGGTGTCAGGCAACTCTTGGCGGGCACGCACGTGCACGAAATAGCGATCCTGCCAGAAGGCCAGTCTCCGCCCGGGGTCGGCGTCGCCGTCGTTGCCGATAGCGACCGGGGTGCCGGAGATGCTGGCGGTGAAAAGTTACACTGGCTGCGGCCGCGCCGGTCAGTTTGAGAAATTGTCATCGGGTTAATCTTGTCATCCCAGGTTTACCTCCACCAATTCTATAGTTCGGGTCGTTAGTACCCAGTCCCATTTGTCAATGGAGCGTTTGCTACCCCAAGTGTCTACCTGTTGCCCGCAGTACAGCCAATCCGGAAAACGCTCTGGTTGGTCTCTGACTGGCGACGGCGGCTTTTTGGCCAAGCCTGCCTGTTTGTAGCTGCCTGTGATCTATGCTATAATCTGAGCCAGAGTTTGGATGGGCTTCCTGCTCCCTGCGGAGTACGGCGTCGGGGGGCTGCCGCTGGATCAGTTGTACCTGCCGCTGATGACAAGGGCTTCTCGTAGCGCTGGGACAGCCCTCAGTCTGTGCCCGCGCTGCCGCAAGCGGCGGGCGGGAGTGAGGGCCTTCATATCGTAGGAGATTGACGTGAAGCAATTATCGTATCCACGGCGCAGTTTGAGCAGTTTCCTTGCCCTTTGCGGCGTGCTTGCTCTTCTCCTGGCAGCAGGCCGGCCAGCTCTCGCGCAGGCCACGCGCGTCATCTTCCTTCACCACTCCTGCGGCGAGAACCTGGTCGAGCAGGGCAACGTGCGACAGAGGCTCACGGCCCTGGGCTACGAGTTCTACGACCACGGCTACAATGGCGATGGGCTGCGGTTGGCCGATGGATCATACACCGGCACCGACTTTGACGTGCCGGACGACAACACCGACCCCGACGGCTTCGCCACCATTTTCGCCCAGCCGCTGCACGACCCGCCGGACAACACCTTCAGTCACCTGATGCGGTACGACGTCATCGCCTTCAAGTCCTGCTACCCGGTCAGCAATATCTGGGGTGACGAGCAATTGGCCGAGTATCAGTCTCACTACCTCTTCATACGCGACCGGATGGATGAGTACCCAGACAATATCTTTATCATCGTCACCCAGCCCCCACAGGTACCCGCCAACAGCGATCCCGAAGAGGCCCGGCGGGCGCGCGCCTTCGCCAACTGGTTGCAGTCGGACGAGTACCTGGCCGGTCATCCCAGCGTCTTTGTCTTTGACTTCTTTGGCTTGCTGGCGGGCGACGACAACTTCCTGCGACCCGAGTACCGGGTGGACGAGCACGACGCGCACCCCAACGAGCGGGCCAACCGCGACATCGCCCCGCTTTTCGTGGCCTTCATAGACCAGGCCGTCCGTGGCCACGAGGCCAGGGAGTCGCGACCCACGCCCACCTCGCCGACTCCGGCCGAACTGACCGCTCAGCCTCTGACACCCAGTGCACCACCTCCAACGCTGGGTTTAGGGCTGATTGACGACTTTGAGTCTACCGCCGATTATTGGGAGACCGACGCTGATGGGATTGGTTCCAGTATCGAATGTGGCCCCAATACCGGCATGGCTCACGCTGGCATGGCCTCCCTACACATTCGCTACACCCTCGTGCCCGACGGATGGGTGGACTGCGGGCGCTCCTTCGAGTCGCCCCAGGACTGGAGCGACGGCGCAGGGGTCTCCCTGTTTCTCCGTGGTGAGGGAACGGCTCGGTCGGTCACATTGATGCTGTTCGCCGGTGATGCCGACGAACCGACCCCCTTCGAGGTGGACATTGAGATCATACCGGACGACGTCTGGGGCTGGAGACAGATCGGTTTCCCGTGGACAAGCTTTGAGCGGGCGGAGTGGGCTGACGAGGGAGGACTGGCCGAGATGGACCCGACGCGGGTGACGGGATACGGGTTCAGCCTGGACGCGGGCGAGGCCAGCAGCGAAGGTGTTCTCTGGGCAGATGACCTACACGTCTCCCCCGGCGCAGCGCCGCCGTTGGTCATTCCCATCGCGACACCGACGGCTGCGCCCATTGCCCCGGGTGAAGAGCCAGGCGAGGAGAGAGTACCGGGTGGTGGAATCTGCCCCTGGGCAGCCGTAGCGTTGCCACTTGGCGCGGTAGGTGCTCTGCTGGCGAGCCGCCAGCGGCGGTAGGGCAGCCTTTTTCCTTATCTACTTGTCTACTTGTTTCCTTTCCCCCGCATGGTATAATCTCACCTATCATGTCTGAGTATCCCACACGTCCCGATGGCCGCTGCCCCGACGAACTCCGCCCCGTCAATTTCATCCTGGACTTTGTCGAGTACGCCGAAGGCTCGGTGCTGATCGAACTGGGCCGCACCCGCGTGCTGTGCAACGTCAGTGTCGAGGAAAAGGTGCCAACCTGGAGGGTCGGTGGTGGGGTGGGGTGGCTGACCGCCGAGTACGCCCTGCTCCCTCGCTCCACCCACACGCGCACGCGCCGTGAGATCAACGGCCTGAGTGGCCGCACTCAGGAGATCCGCCGCCTCATCGGGCGCTCGCTGCGCGCCGCCGTAGACCTCGACCTGTTGGGTGAGCGCACGCTATTCGTGGACTGTGACGTGCTCCAGGCCGACGGCGGAACCCGCACCGCTGCCGTCACCGGCGGCTACGTCGCCGTGGCCCTGGCCCTGCGCCGACTGGCCGAGCAGGGCCTGATACCGCCAGAGGCGCTCAAGCCACCGGTGGCAGCGATCAGCGTCGGCGTGGTCAAAGGCGAGGTATGGCTTGACTTGTGTTACGCCGAGGATCACGACGCCGAGGTTGACTTTAACGTCGTGATGACGGACGACGGTCGCCTGATCGAGGTGCAGGGCACTGCCGAGGGTGTGCCCTTTCAGCGGGATACCCTCGATCGTATGCTGGACCTGGCGGCGCAGGGCGTCACCTGCCTCATCCAGCATCAACGCGAGGCGCTGCTGTGAGCACTTTTGGTTTCACGCCCGGGCAGCGTCGTACCGTCATTTTGATGGTCGTGATGGTCGTCGTCGTCTTCGCCGTGCTCGCCGGCTTCGTCGTCACCTCCATTCAGGGCTGGGAAAGCCCACCGCCTGCTGTAACCCCATCCGTCGTGCCCCCGACTCCCACTTTCACGCCGCTCCCGACCCCTTTGCCTACTCCCTCCCCGGTGGTAGAAGAAGGTATCTGGTCCCAGGTGCAAGCCGCTCGCCTTTTTGATCAGATCGCCCACCAGGTGGAGACTCTGCGTGGACTCTCCCCGCGTGCCGAGGTGCCGCTTAACTTTCTCGACGAGGACGAGATGATCACGCTCCTGGACCAGCTTTACGCTGGACGCGACCCGGAAGACAGCCTGCTGCCGTACACTGCATTGGGGTTGCTGCCCGAGGCATCTGTCTCTATTCATGCTCACCAGGTACCGGGCGTCTACGTGCCCGAACAGGAGCAACTCTGGGTCGCCACCGGCCGGCGGGAGAGTAGCGCTGACGATCAGTCGCTGTTGGCACACGCCTATACTCACGCCTTGCAGGATCAGCACTTTGACCTGGAGGCGATGGACGCTCGCGCTACGACCACCGATGCCACGTTGGCCGTGCGGGCGCTGGTGGAGGGGGATGCAACCTTCCTGACGGCGCTCTACCGCCACGAAGATCCGGCGATGGCCGACTGGGAGCATCTGACAGGACTGGTCTTGCAGGCGGAGCAACCTGGTTACGGAGAGGAGCTGGACAGCCTCGAGACGTGGAGGCGGTTGCAACGCTTCTCGTATTGGGAAGGCCGCCAGTTTGCCGAGGCTCTGTTCCAGGCTGGGGGGTGGGAGGCCGTCAACCGCGCCTACACCAACCCGCCACGTTCGACCGGGCAAGTGCTCCATCCGGAGCGTTACCTGGAGGAGCGGGGTGAGCCTATCGGTGTCGTCGTGCCTGACATCGGCGCTATCCTCGGCGGGGGTTGGACGGTGCTCATGCAAGATACGATGGGAGAGTTCGTCGTTGGCCTATATCTCGACGAGACCTTGCCAGAGGAGATGGCCTGGCAGGCTGCCGCCGGCTGGGCCGGCGACACCTTGGTCGTCTGGGAGCGCGGGGATGGGCGTCGTGTGTTTGTCTGGCGCACCATCTGGGACAGTCCTGCCGAGGCCATTGAGTTTGAACGTGCTCTGATCGCGCTGATCCCCCAGCGCTACCCGCCTGCCTGGCCCCTGGACCCGCCGAGAGACCTGCCAGGTCGCTGGTGGGAGACTGGCCCAGGGGCGATGTGCGTCACCCGCGTGGCGCGCTACGTGACCTTTGTGTATGCCCCCGACGTCAACGCATTGACAAACGTCGTGGAGGTGTTGCCCTGAACATGAGAGTTAGGACGAGGCCAGCGTTGAAGCGCGCGCTGTCCATCATTGTCGGCTGCGGGGTGGCGACGGCTGTGCTCCTGGGGGGCCTCCGGCTGTGGGTCGAGCAGAAAGCCCGAGATCGCATCTATGCCCGCATTGAGGACGTGCCGCCGCGCCACGTCGCCATAGTCCTGGGTGCGGGGCTGTGGCCCGATGGCTCCCTCACCCCCATCCTGGCCGACCGTATCGCCACCGCTGCCGACCTTTACCACGCTGGCGTCGTCGAGAAGCTGCTCTGCAGCGGCGACAACCGTTTCGTGGACTACAACGAGCCGCAGCACATGCTAGAGTATGCGGTCCGCCTGGGAGTGCCGGAGGAGGCCATCGTGCTCGACTATGCTGGCCGGCGTACCTACGACTCTTGTTACCGGGCGCGGGACATCTTTGGCGTGGAGCAGGCGGTGGTCGTCACCCAGCGCTTCCACGCCGCTCGCGCACTGTACCTCTGCGACGCGCTGGGTGTGGACGCTGTCGTCGCCCTCGCTGACCGGCAGGACTATACCACCCGGCGGGTCACGTGGGAGACGCGAGAGTACCTGGCGCTGGCGCTGGCCTGGTGGGACGTGAACGTGCGGCGTCCAGTCCCTGTCCTGGGCGAGCCGCTGCCGATCCGCTAATCTGTGCTAGGAGGAACACGATGAACCGTAAAGACGCCTGGGAACTGCTCGACGAGTATACCAAGAAGCCCAACTTGATCAAACACATGCTCGCCGTCGAGGCGGCGATGCGGGCTTATGCTCGTCGCTTTGGGGAGGACGAGGAGAAATGGGGCATCGTTGGGCTGCTGCACGATTTTGACTACGAGCGGTATCCCGACATGGGCCCCGATGGTCACCCCAATGCTGGCGCCCGCATCCTGCGCGAGCGCGGCTGGTCCGAGGAGATCATCCGCGCGGTGCTCTCCCACGCCACCGAGATCACCGGCGTGGAGCGGGAGACGCTGATGGAGAAAACCCTCTACGCCGTGGATGACCTGACCGGTCTCATCGTCGCCGTCGCGCTGGTGCGGCCCAGCAAGGACATCCGCGACGTCAAAGTAAAGTCGGTGAAGAAAAAGTGGAAGGACAGGCGCTTTGCTGCCGGCGCGCACCGGGATATGATTGAAGACGGTGCCCAGATGATCGGCGTCGAATTGTGGGAGCACGTCGGCATCGTGCTGGAGGCGATGCAGTCCATTGCCGGGGATCTGGAACTGGATGGCCGGCTGGCGCAGCAAACATAGTCTGCAGTTGATGAGAAAGGGCATACTGCCGGGCAGGTGTTTGTCATTTCCTGTTTCTATGTTATCATGCGCCCCGTTATCTGGTAAATGACGATGGTCGAAGAAACTGAAATCTCACTCTCAACCGAAAAACCTCGCCACTGCCCGGCGTGCGGCGCGCGGGTGGCCACCAAGGCCACAACCTGCATAATGTGCGGGGCGACACTTGCCGAGGAAGAGGTCGAGCAAGAAGAAGAAGAGCCCAGACAAGGATTGCCCGTCTGGGCCAATGTCTTCATCGTCGTTGGGTTGGCACTGGTGATCCTGGCGGCAGGCGGATTTGGATTCTATGCGTTGCTGACCAGTGAGTCCGAGTACCCGACGCCTACGATCACGCCCACTCGCACGCCCACTGCCACGCTGACTCCTACTCCTACCCAGACGCCCACGCCTACCTCCATACCTACCCCCGTTCCACCGCGTGTCCATCAGGTGGGTACTGGCGAGACGTTCATCGTCATTGCCCAGGAGTACGACATCACTACTGAGGAGCTCGTGGCTTTGAACCCGGACGTAGATCCAGACGTTCTGCAAGTGGGGCAAATCCTGCTCATTCCTCCTGCCACATCCGCCGAGGCCGACAGTATGCCTGAACCAGGTGATCCTACGCCCACGCCGAGTGACTTTATCATTCACATCATTGTGTCGGGAGAGACGCTTAGTGAGATCGCTGAGCTATACGGTGTCCCGCTGTCAGCCATCCGCGCGGCCAACGATCTGCCTATCGGTGATGACACCATCCGCATCAACGAGGCGCTGCTCATCCCGATAGGTACGCCGACGCCCACGCCTACGCCAACTGTGGACCCAAACGTCACGCCTACCCCTGTCCCGCCCTACGTGGCGCCTCCGCTCCTCAGCCCACCCGATGGCGCGGTATTTGTGGGAGGTGATGAGGTCATTCTCTTGCAATGGGCCTCGGTGGGTGTGTTGCGCGGTGACGAGTGGTATGAGTTGATTCTTTCACAACCGCCGGGGGGTGTCGTATCGGAGACGATGCACACCCGGACCACCGCCTGGCGTGTGCCTCTTGACCTGTTGCCCGACGCGAACACTGACGCGCGCGATTTTCGCTGGCGAGTGCAGGCTGTGCGGGAGGCATGGGATAGAAGCGGCGCATTGGTCTACGAGGGGGCCGGCAGTCCCAGCGAGGCGCGGACCTTTACCTGGCTGGCGCCCACTCCTACGCCTGGCCCTTCTCCTACTCCAGTTCCCTGAAAAAGCTCAGCGCCGCTCTCTTGAGCGGCGCTGACGTTTCCTTTCGCTCGGTTGGGAGACCTTTGGCGAACGAGAGCTTTACGCATTACGTTTCTCGTGATTCTTACTCCCAGGGATCAATCTCTCCCCGCAAGAAGAGGTCTATGTCGGCGGCGGCCCGCTTGCCGGCCCCCATCGCGCTGATGACCGTCGCTGCGCCGGTGACCACGTCGCCGCCGGCCCACACCTGCGCTTTCGTCGTCCGCCCTGCCTCCTCGTCGGCGACGACTGTGCCCCACTTTGTCCGCTCCAACCCACCGGCCTCGTTAAAGACCAACGGGTTGGGACTGGTCCCCAATGCCACGATCACCATGTCCACGTCCATATCAAACTCGGAGCCCTCAATGCGGATGGGGCGTCGCCGGCCGCTCTCGTCAGGCTCGCCCAGTTCCATACGGATGCAGCGCATACCGCATACGTTGCCGCGCTCGTCCCCGTAAATCTCCACCGGGTTGGTCAGGAAATCGAAGATGACTCCTTCCTCCTGGGCGTGATGCACTTCCTCGGCCCGGGC
>JAUXFI010000139.1 GCA_030620125.1 Anaerolineae bacterium | reverse complement strand
GAGAACCCTTGCGAAGGTTTGGTGAGAACTTCTGGCCAAAAGCGTCTTTGCCTACCAAAAGTTGCCCCGGCGACAAGGCCATTCGCAACCTTCGCAAGAGTGGCTGAGTAGCCACAATCAGGCTTCGTCCGCTATCACGTCGGAAAAGTCTCCCAGCGGCGGCAGTTCATCCAACCCCTGCAGCCCAAAGTGTTGCAGGAACTCAAAGGTCGTGCCGTAGAGGATGGGACGGCCTACAGTCGGCGCTCGTCCAACGTCCTCAATCAGTCCGGCTCTCAACAGCGTGCGCAGGACGCTATCCGATCCTACGCCTCGAATGATCTCGATCTGGGGCCGGGTGATGGGCTGGCGATAGGCGATGATGGACAGCGTCTCCAGCGCGGCCCGCGAAAGGCGCGTGCGCGTCTCCAGGCCCAGGAAACGCTCAATGTAGGACGCAGCCTCCGGCGCAGTGATGAGTTGCACGCGATTAGCGGAACGCTGCAGGCGCAGGCCGCGCCCTGCGTAGGCAGCCTCCAGGTCGGCCAGCGCCCGCTCGACCTGCCCAGGCGTGACCTCCAACGCCTCCGCCAGGCGACCGACGGAGACCGGCCCGTCGGCCACAAAGAGCAGGCTTTCCACCCGCGCCGCCGGGCTGAGAATTTCATCTTGCTTTACTTCACCGTTGCTTGTGCTATAATTCATATCATCACGGTTTTCTGGAGTTACAACAATGCGCTCACAAATCCTGGTTGCGCTCGTCGCGCTGGTCGTCGCCGCGCAAGTCTGCTGTTGCTGCTCAATAGCCGGCGGACCGGAACCGCCCTACACCATAGCCCCCTCCGCAGATGCCGCCAGCCGCTTCGAGGAGCGGATGAACGCGGTAGACCTGGGCGCAGACGACTCCTTTACCATCACCATCACCGAAGAGGAGATGACCTCCCTGATAAGACAGGGTCTCGCCGAGCAAAAAGATACACCTCTCAGCGAAATCCAGGCGTACTTCCGCAACAACCGCGTCGAGGTCTATGCCACGGTACAAATGGCCGACTCGCTGGCCCTGCCTGGTATGGTCGCCTTCTCCCTGGCATCCACAGACGGTCAAGTCGCCGTCACGGTCGAAGAGGTAACCCTCGGCCCGCTGCCTGTCCCCGAACCGGTACTGCAATCGTTGAACGACGAGCTCAACAAGGCGCTCTCCGAGAGCATCCAGATTGACGGAAAAGAGGTCGCCATCACCGACGTTCAGATCGGCGAAGGGGAGATGACCGTCTCCGGTCAGGCACCATCCGACTAGAACCCCGTCAAGGCAAACGGTTCCTCCTCCAGACTGGCAAGCGGCTCCTCCTCTTCCGGTTCTTCCGGCTTGATGACCGGCTTCTCCTTCGGTTTAGCGGGAGCCTGGGACGCCCTGGGGTAAGGAACTGCGCGCAGGTTGACCTTGGGAGGACGGGCCAACTTGAGCCCCATCTTTTCCTCCACCACCTGCTGGGCCACCTCCACGATTTGCTCGGCCTTCGCCGGCACGTTGATCCCCGCCGCCGTCTCCACGTCCAGTTCGATCACGATGCCACCACGCTTGGCCGACACCTTTGGCTTGCAGCGTAGGACATTGGAGAGAAGGTCTACCTCGTACTTTAGCCGGTCGGCGATAGAGGCGACGCTGACCGTCACTTCCCCGCCAGTCATCTGCTCGACGCGAATGGCCTTCCGTGACGGCCTGCGCACCTCAAGGACGATGAGCAAGATGAAGATGATGTCCATCGTCAGCGCGAACAGGATGCCCATCGGCACCCGCACGTACCACTCGATGCGGCTGAGATAGTCCACCAGCGCGGTCAACTGTCCGCCAACTACCTCAAACACAGGCACCGGAGCCACCATCAAGATGGTACACAGCGGGATAGCGACCAGCAGCACGACCACTATCAACACACGGTTCACTGCACTCATGATACACCCTCCTGTGAATTCTCCCCAGCAACAACACCCATTATAACATTGCGTCCGGCTTTGGACAACAGCGCCAGCACGGCGACGACGACCAGTCCGGCCAGGCTCACGCCCGCGCCGACGCGCAAACTGACGGGGCGAAAGGTAAAGACGATACGATGATCCCCCGCGTCAACAGCGACGGCGCGGAAGAGCAGATCGGCCCGGTGAACCGCCACCGGCTCGCCATCCACCGTCGCCTGCCAGCCAGGATACCAGGCGTCGGTCAAGACGAGATAACCCGGCGCTTTGGCGGTCACCTCGAT
Organism: Anaerolineae bacterium; assembly: GCA_030620125.1. The sequence continues at coordinate 3,416 of JAUXFI010000139.1, read as the reverse complement.
CTCGACGCGCTCTGGCGCATAGTGTACCACGCGGGCGCCCCCCCACCCTTGCACAGGCTGGACTCTTTGCAAGGAATCCGCACCTTCTTCTGCGCTCAAGACAAGCTCCGTCGCCGGATCGAACGCCGGATACTGCATCAGGGCCAGCGTCTCCTCGTCATCGGCGGCCACGACCGCTTCGTGGACGAGGAAGGCTCGCGGCAGTACGTCCAGGTTCTCATAGATCTTGACGTCGCCGGAGTGAGCCAGCCGGAAGCGCCCACGGTCGGAGAGGACCAGCGATTGAAAGCCGCCGGTGCGCTCGTCTATCAGGCTCACCCCACGCACGACCAGTTCCCCTTCGAGCAGCGTCGCCCGCGCGGTGATGGCGGTTGGCACAGCCGGTGCAGACCACCGCAATCGGGTCACGTGGCCATTCTCCTCCAGCCCCTCTGCCCGCAACTCGAAGGTGCGCGTGATCCCGTCGCCAAAGCCCACCTCGACGACACCGACGGGGTCGCCATCGGGCAGCGCCGCCCCTCCGCGCAGGTAAAAGACCACTCCCAGCGCCGTCGCTTCGAATTGCGGCACGTGCGCGACCGCGGCCGCCTCCCCGCGCTCCAGTTGCGCCCCAAACTGGAGGTCGTAGAACACGTCGTCCAGCCAGGCGTCGCGCAGCTTGTCGGTGATGACGTGCCGGACGTTGAACAGGTTCAGCCAGCGCCCATCTGGGATGACGGTCAGATTCTCGCGCAGCCGGCCGTCCATGGAGACCTCATCATCAGGCAGAAATAGCCGCTGGAGTGTCACGTAACGCGCCAGGGGCAGCACGCCGCCGCCGTAGCCGTCCACAGCGGGGACGCCAAAGGCCAGCGGCAGGTTGGGGCTGAGCACCTCTTTGTGCTTGGCCGCGACGATATAGTCGTAGAGCGCGGCGGCTGAGAGTTGCGGCCCGTAGATGACCTCGATCTCGGCCAGGTCGCCGGGATCAAAGGTGATGTCGGACATACTGATGAAGCGAGCGGGAGGCCCCCCAACCCCTCCCCCCGCAGCGAGAAGGTGAGCGATGGCCGGGCGCAGGCTGGTGAACGCCTGGGGCGCGGTGGCCCGGCTGTGGGGAAGCGCGGAGCCAGCCGCGAGCAGTTCCACGACCAACAGCACCAGCAGACCCGCCGCCGCCAGTCGCGGTGCGCGACGCGCCACAGCCAGCAGCCCCACCGCCAGGACTGCTCCCACCGTCCAGCCAATCAGCGTCGCCCGGCCCGGTCTCCCGCCGAGCGCCCCCCACACGACCAGGCCAATGACCAGGAGCACGAACACGGCCACACGGCCCCACGTCACGCGCAGACGACCGCGCCACAGATAGTCCACCCCCACACCCGCCAGCGCCGCCGCGCCTATCGCGTAAAGCGCCAGCCAGCGAGCGGGCACGCGAAAGTGGGCAAAGCCGGGGACGAAGCGAGCCAGGAGGACGTAGAGGGGGTTGTAGAGGCCGAGGGAGAGGAAGAGGCCCAGGACGACCAGGCCGAGGAGGGAGAATGGAGAGTGGAGAATAGAGATTGGAGATTGGAGATTGGAGGTTGGAGATTGGAGATAACGAATGGCTACTGCGGCGAGGGCGAGGGCAGCAAGACCGACGTAGGCGACGTGCTCAATGTGTGCGGGAGGGACGGGCGTTACAAAGCCGGGGAGAAGGGCACGGGCCAAGTAGAGTGGAGAGAGGGAGAAGGAGAGCCGTTCGTTGAACAGCAGTCCCCCGGCGCGGATCGAAAGGCGGGAGAGTTCCCAGGTGGGGATCAGTTGCACCGCCGCCAGCGCCACCCCCAGCCCTACAGCGACAACCAGGAGCGCCGTCCGCCGTCTCAACGCCCACCATTCCCGCCAACGCACCGCCCGCCACAGCGCCAGCCCTAGCCCATACGCCCCCAACCCGACGAGCGAGATGAACGCCGTCTGCGTATGCCCGGCCAGGAGCACCAATCCCACAACAAGCACCAGGCCAACAAACGCAAAACGAACCCTGGCGAAGGTTGCAAGCGATCTCGGCGACCGGGGACCTCCCGGCAGATAAAGATACTCCCGATATGAGGACTGCTGCTCAACCTTCGCCAGGGTCACGTCATACAGCATCAGCATCAACGGCAACCAGGCCAACCCCTGCAACTGATTAACGTGCTCCACCTGCGCCCCCAGATAGCCCCCCAAGGCGAAGGTCACCCCGACTGTCCACGCGCCGACCCGCCCTAGCCGCAACGAAGCCCGTCCCCAGAGATACGCATTGAGCGCCGCCAGGCACAGATGCAGCACAATGGTCAGATGAACAGACTGATGAGCCGGCAGAAGGAGCCACAGCGGCCAGTTGAGAGGATAGAAAACTCCCACCTGGCTGTTGGCCAGGAAAGGAGCGCCCATAAAAAGGTACGAGTTCCAAAGCGGCAATCGCAGTGCCTGCATCGCCCGCGTCGCCTCCGCCCAGTAGGGGTGAAAGTAGGTAAAGACGTCGCCGCTGGCCAGCACACGCCCTGCCAGCGAGATACCCCAATAACAGGCGCAAACGAGGGCGCAGAGGGAGAGGATGGCGAGGAGGTCACGGAAGAGGTCGAGGATCGGTAAATTGGGAAACTGGTAGATTGGGAGATTGGTAGAGTCTTTCATTTATCCGTTGATGTCCTGGAATCCGTGTTCTCAACGCGATAGACGGTGAAGGAGAGCGTGCCGTCGCGGCGGGTCGTAGTCAGCACCGGTGTCAGGCCATAGCCCACCTCCGCCAACGCCCACTCCACCCGCGCAGTCGACTCCCAGGACGGGAACGTGATGTAGCGCGGGTCTCCCTCGCCAAAAGTCCGCGCGTCATGCGCCAGCCAGGCCGGCGTCGGCCAGTAGGCCAGGTAGACCGGCGCATCGAACAGGTAATACTCGTACTGCCAGCCCAGCCAGTGCTGGTAGACTACAGAACCATCAGGCAGATTGCCCAGGAACGCCGTGACCTCGTCAATGCCATCATAAGCCCCGGGGTCGCCACCAATAGGGTAGCGGCTGTGGGCAGCGTTGAACGCGGGCAAGATCAGGAGAATGAACAATGAACAATGAACAATGAACAATGAACGATGACCAATAGCAGGTTGTAGACGATGGGTGACACGAGCGAATAGCCGGCCCAGGAGAATGGCCAGCACGGGCACCAGCGGTAGCAGGTAGCGGTCCCACACAGGAAAAGCCCAGAGCCAATGCAGGAAAAAGTACACGAGGCAGAAGGATATGAGGAGCAAGTCAGCAAACGACCCTCTCGTATGACGACCGAGATTCGGACTTTGGACGGTCAACCTCGGACCTCGGATCTCGGACTTTGGACGTTTAATACCCTTCCACGCCAGCACAGCCACCCCCACTAGCAACGCGCCGTTGACGACGGGTGAGACGAAGAGATAGCGCAGCAG
>JAUXFI010000127.1 GCA_030620125.1 Anaerolineae bacterium | reverse complement strand
TCCTGCCTGATGCTTGTTGTGTCAAAGGGTCGCGCTGTTTGGTAGGAGAGAATGGTTATGCAATTCCTACGCAATCTCCTAGGGCTGGAGAAGAAGGTTGCTCCTCCTCCGCCCTCTCCGGCCCCGGCCCCGGCCCCGGCCCCGGCTGCGGTGGTTTCTGCCCAGACCAGGCTCAAGGTCGGGTGGACTACTGACGTAGGCAAAGTGCGCCGTCGCAATGAGGATACGGCGCTGGTTATCACAGCCGCCCGCGATGGTGATGACACTGCGCCAGCGTTTGGGCTTTTTGTCCTGGCCGACGGTATGGGAGGGCACCAGGCCGGGGAGGTTGCCAGCTCCCTGGCAGCGCGAGTTGTGGCCTATCAAGTCATGCGCCAGTTCTACCTGCCGACTCTCACCAGCTACGAGCGTGATACAGATCAGCCTGCTCTGAACGAGGTGCTCGTAGATGCGGTGCAGGCGGCCAACAGCGCTGTGACGGATCAGGTGCTGGGTGGGGGAACGACACTGACCTGTGCACTGGTGCTCGGCCCGCGGGCCTACATCGCTCACGTGGGTGACAGCCGGGCCTACATCGTCACGAAGGAGGAGGGGCTGGATCAGATTACCCGGGATCATTCTCTCGTGGACCGTCTGGTCGAGTTGGGGCAACTTGCGCGCGAAGAAGCTGCTGTGCATCCGCAGAAGAACGTGCTGTATCGTGCCGTCGGACAGAGTAGTGTGTTGGAGGTGGATACTTATGTGCGCACCATCCCCCCACAGGGACGACTGTTGCTTTGCAGTGATGGACTGTGGGGCATGGTGAGCGAGGCGGAAGTGGTTGACATAGCCATGACCTCATCTTCGCTCCAGGCAGCGTGCGAGAGCCTCGTCGCTGCTGCGAACCGGGCTGGGGGGCGTGATAATATCACTGTTATCTTGATGGAACCGTCACTGAGTTAAGACACATGGACAAAATGGACGTCGAGAAGGATTACTACGCCATCCTGGGCGTGGCTCCATCCGCAACGGGTGAGGAGATCAAGCATGCCTATCGCGAATTGGCTCGCCGTTCTCATCCCGACAGCCGGACGGAGAGTGTCCCCACGACAGTGTTCCACGAGGCCCAGTTGGCCTACGCCATTCTGAGCGATTTGTATCGCCGCCGCGCTTACGACCGGCAGCGGGCCGAGTTGGGATTGGGCGAAGATGCGGTGCTTGCCTGGGGAATCCTGCCGAGTCAGAACCAGTTCTGTTCTCTTTACGAAGAGCAGGTGGTCTATTTCTTGATCGAGATACAACCGGCTGCGACCGCGCGAGGCCAGCGGCTGCCGCTTAACCTGTGCCTGGTGATTGACCGCAGCACCTCGATGCAAGGAGCACGGCTGGAAAACGTCAAGGGAGCAGCACGCCAGATCATTGACGAGCTACACGATGATGACACGCTGGCGGTGGTCGCTTTTGACGACAAGGCCGAGATCGTGCTGCCCAGCCGGGCGAGTATCAACCGTGCAAGTGCCAAGGCCAGGGTTTCCGCCATCTGGGCCAGCGGTGGAACCGAGATTCTGCAAGGCATGCAACTCGGACTGTCGGAACTCGGGAGACACCACAGCAATCGAGTCACCAGTCACATGATCCTGCTCACCGATGGTCAAACTTATGGTGACGAGGAAGCTTGTGTAGCCGAGGCGCGGCGGGCTGGGGCGCGCCGCATAGGTGTCACGGCCATGGGGATAGGCGAGGACTGGAACGATACGCTGCTCGATGAGATCGCAACCCAAAGCGGTGGGGTCTCTGCTTACATTGCGTCGCCCGGTCAGGTGCGCGCGCTGCTGCAACAGAGGGTGCGTGGCCTGGGGACGGTCTTTGCTCAAGGGTTGACGCTGGAGACTCGTTTTGCTGAGGGCGTGTGGATGGAGAGCGCGTTTCGCATTTCGCCCTATCTGGAAGGTCTCACTTCTACTGACGGCGTGATCAACCTGGGTGCGCTGCAAGCCGACGCGCCGTTGGCCATCGTGTTAGAGTTGGGCGTGGCTCAAAAGCCGATTGGGGAGCACCGGCTTGTGCAACTTGAACTCACAGGTGACATACCGGCCTTGGGGCGGCAGGAGGAAAAGCTGCGGCGCGACATCCGCTGCACGTTCGTATCTACCGAGCCGCCGCCTGAACCGGTGCCGCCGGCTATTTTGAATGCGTTGAGCAAGGTTGCTTTCTATCGGATGCAGGATCGAGCCTGGGAGGCACTGGAGAGTGGGGACGTGAACACGGCGACCAATCAACTGGAAATGATAGCCACGCGCCTGTTCAACCTGGGAGAGGTCCAGTTGGCGCGGGCAGCAATGCTGGAGGCGGGGCGCATTGGCGGTGGCGCATCTCCAACGTCCAAGGGACGCAAGCAACTCAAATATGGTACGCGCAGTCTGACTATCGCTTCAGGGAGAAAGTCTTATGATTGAATGTCCATCTTGCGGACGTAAGCACCGTCCCGGTACGCTGTTCTGTAGCGAGTGTGGGGTATACTTGCCCACCGGCGGTCCTTTGCGGACTGAGCCGCTCCCCGAGGAGGAATTGCCGATCTCGCGGGCGAATCCGTGGGCCAGCGAACCAGCCGAAGGGGCCGTCGAGGTGCCTCTCATCCCCTTGCGCATCCAGGTGGTGTCCACTGGTCGCCAGATCCAACTGCCGTCTACTACTGAGGTCCACGTCGGGCGTCTCGATGCGGCTCACGGCATTTTCCCCGATCTGGACCTCACTCCCGATGGGGGACTCGAGGCGGGCGTTTCTCGCCGGCACTGCAAGATTCATCAGCGGGGCTCGGCTTATCTAGTCGAGGACGTCGGCAGCGCCAACGGCACCTTCCTGGGTGGGCAGCGTCTGACCCCCTACTTGCCTCACGTGCTAAAGGACGAGGATGAGCTTCAGTTGGGCCGCATAGAACTAAAAGTCGTCATTCGTCAATGAGCCGCGAGTGGTTGTAGGAGGATAGCAGATGCCTCATACCGTGATGATTCACGTGTTGAACGAGGACGCCGTTGTGGCAGAGATGGATCGCCTGCCTGAGCCCGCCGACCAGGTGTTGATCGTGAGTAACGTCCGGCGACGCGATGGGCGCGAGGTCTCCTACGTTCTGCCTGAGACCAATACGGTGATCTATCCCTGGGCACGCATCCACTGCGTGGAGATTCTGCCCAGCGAGACTGAAGAGGAAATCATCAGTTTCGTCCGCGAGTGACGTGCGCCGAGTTTGCTGACTGTGTCTGTTCATCGAGAACTCGTTCTAGTCGTAGATGACGAACCCCGCATGACCCGATTCATTCGCATGAATCTGGAACTGGAAGGGTACCGGGTCATCGAATCCCACGACGGCCTGCAGGCGCTCGACAGAGTGCGCACGGATCTCCCCGACCTGATCATTCTCGACGTGATGATGCCCGAACTGGACGGATTCGAGACGTTGAAGGTGTTGCGCGAGGTGTCCAATGTTCCAGTGATCATGCTGACGGTCCGGGCCGACGAGGAGGACAAGGTCCGAGGGTTGGATCTGGGGGCTGATGATTACGTGACTAAACCGTTTGGCGCTCGTGAGCTTACCAGCCGCGTCAAGGCAGTGTTGCGCCGCACCCAGGGCCAGGAGACGCCAGAGCGGGCCGTTCTTTCCATTGACGACCGGTTGAGCGTGGATTTCAACAGCCACGAGGTCATCGTCGAAGGCCAGCGCATCAAGTTGCGCCCCACCGAGTTCCGCCTGCTGTATCACTTGATCGAAAACGCGGGCTGGGTGGTGCCCCACGAGACTCTGCTGGCCAAGGTCTGGGGCTACGAGTACCGCGAAGAAATCCATTACCTTCGCCTGTACGTCAACTACTTGCGGAAAAAGATCGAACTCGATCCATCTCATCCACGCTACATCCTCACCGAGCGCGGGGTGGGGTATCGTTTCGTGAACTTGCGCCAGGCTCAGTCCGCCGGTGCCCACAAGGAAGATGTGTAGCATGGGAAACGTCTACAAGGTTGTGGTTACAGGCCCCTTCAACGCCGGCAAGACCGAGTTCATCCGTACAATCTCCAGCATCCCCGTTGTTTCCACCGAGCGTCGTATCAGCGACGATTTTTCGTCCGTGAAAGACGAGACTACCGTTGCCCTGGACTATGGCCAGGTCAGGCTGGGCAAAGATCTGTTTCATTTGTACGGCACGCCGGGACAGCCGCGCTTTGACTTTATGCGGGACATTCTGTCCAGGGAGATGCATGCGTTCATTGTGTTGGTGGATAGTTGCGACCGGGGGACTTTTTCACAGGCCAGGCGATTGATCCGCGCTTTTCGCCGCAAGGGCCGGGTTCCTTATCTGGTGGTGGCGAACAAGCAGGATGGGGATGGTTCCCTCTCATCATCTGCCGTCGCCAAGGCGCTAAAGCTGGACGGGAAGGCCTCCGTCGTTCCATGCGTTGCCAGCAAGAAAGCCAGCGCGCGCAACGTTTTGAAAGAGTTAAAGATACTCATAGGCTGAGCTATATGTTACTTTTGCAGTTGCCTTGCTTTTTGCCCCCGCGTTTGTCGCGGGGGCGTTTTTTTTCCAATGTATTTCTAATGCGGCTCTTGTGTAATTCTAATGGTACGGTGCGAGAATATATATGCTTTAACCGCCGCAACCTATGAGAATCCAAATTTATCTCAAACTGAGGAGGTGCAGAAATGGCAAACTTGGTACGTTGGGAGCCCTTCCGCGATCTGGTTAGCCTGCGGGAGGCAATGGACCGGCTCATGGAGGAGAGTTTCGTGCGACCACGGGCCGGGTGGCTGGCCCCAACCGGGGTGGAAGCGTTGGCCGTGGATATGTACGAGACCGATGATGCCGTCGTCGTCGAGACGGCCATTCCCGGCGTCAAGCCCGAGGACCTGGACGTCAGTGTCGCTGGCGACACCTTGACCATCAAGGGCGAGACCAAGACTGAGGAAGAGGTCAAGGAGGAGAACTATATCCGCCGCGAGCGGCGCTATGGCTCCTTCTGTCGCTCGCTGACCATCCCGGTCTCTGTCGTGGCTGGCAAGGCCGAGGCCGAGTTCGAGAACGGCGTTCTGACCCTGACTTTGCCCAAGGCAGAAGAGGTCAAGCCCAGGGTGATCAAGGTCAAGGCCAAGGGCAGGTAGTTGGGAAGTGGGGGCGGAGATTTCCTCTCCCACGATATCTGTTCAACAAAGGAGGTAGTAAGATGACTGTTGTAACACGCTGGAATCCGTGGCGCGAGATGGTGACCTTGCGCGAGGCAATGAATCGGCTCGTCGAGGAAAGTGTCGTGCGCCGTCCAATGCGGACCTGGGATGAGGGCACACGGGAGCGTCCCTTGCGGCTCCCATTGGACGTGTACACGACCCCGGAGGAGATCGTCATTGTCGCATCACTGCCGGGGCTGACCCCCGATGAGGTGGACATTGTGATCGAAGGTGACGCTCTGACCATCCGGGGCGAGCTGCGGTCGCCGCTAGAGAACGTCGAGTACCTGTTCCAGGAGCGGACCCACGGCGCGTTCTCGCGCACGCTGACGCTGAACGTGCCCGTGAACGCGGGCAAGGCCGAGGCGGTCTTTGAGGCCGGTGTGCTGACGCTCACTTTGCCCAAGGCCGAGGAGACCAGGCCCAAGGTCATCAAGGTCAAGAGTAAGTAGACCGGGCAGACAAAGGGAGAGGGCAGGGCCACGCGGCCCTGCCCTGTTTTCTGTGAGCGATTGGACTGTAGCGGCAACGTAGGGGATGGCTCAAGTGTGAGTATTACCGCCTCGGCAGGCGTCACGTTGGCGTTGCAGTTGGCTCTGGTGTGTGCTCCTCCGTGGGTTCCGGCGTCTCAGTCGGGCCTGGCGTCTCAGTAGGTTCATCCTGAGGTTCCTGCGTTGGCGTTGCGGTTGGCTCTGGTGTGGGCTCCGGCGTTTGCGGTGACGGCGTTGCAGTCGAGTCGCCGCATCGGTCGGCGTCAAAGATAATGTCACTTGACCATACAACCGCCGGTTCAGGATGTCCGGGCCGTTGGTAGGCCCTGAATACGTAATTCCCGGGGCCACTCGAGGCGGC
>JAUXFI010000071.1 GCA_030620125.1 Anaerolineae bacterium | reverse complement strand
CCATTTCCCAGACCGGCCAGCCGCCTGGCTCCCTCCTTCAACCGGGCCGGATCGCCGGCCCAGCCTGCCTGTAAAGCGACCGCAGCCCGCCGGGCCACGGCGAGAACGTCCCCGGCGTGCGAGTTCCCTGCTGGGGCCGCCCCCAGCAGGGCGAGAAGGCTTCCTGCAGGGCTGCGCTCCAGGCAGAGGGCGCGGAGTAGCGGCAGGCGGGTCACGATACCATCCCGGCCGGCCCGCAGCCTGTCCCAAGCGGGACGCGGCTTCCAGACCTCCGCCCCTTCCAGAATAATCTCCAACCCGCCAACCCGCAGCCGTCCCCCTTCCAGCCGGGCCGACATTCCAGGCTTGACGGCTGCAAAGTCGCCGGGCCTTCCATCCACCACGATATTGAGTGGTCCATCACCGATCTGCGGGAGCACTAGGGCTACCACGTGGCCGCCGGCGGTTACCAGATCGCAGGCGTGCTCGAAAACGGCCAGTACCCGCGCGGCGAACGGGCCTTTGCAGAACCGTTCCCTCACCGGTTGGCTGATGGAACGAGCGATGACGTGAATACTCACCTGTGCATCTCCGTGTCGCCAGTAGTAACCATTAGTATAATACAGTCAAGGGCAGCGCGCAACAGGCGACCTGCTCTCCTGTGCATTTTACGTTCCGCGTTCTTGTGGTACAATCGGCAGCGTGACAGCGCGATGTCTTTGCCTGATTCTCGTCCTCTTGCTGGCCCTCGTCTCGGACTCCGTCCGCCCGACCCCGGCCTACGCTCTGAACGAGCGGCTGGTCCTGGCTTTCTACTACGCCTGGTACGACACGAGTACCTGGCAGAAGCCTCTCCCCGACCAGCCCGCACAGCCCTACACCTCCACCGACCCTGCCGCTATTGAGCGGCACGTCCTCTGGGCAAAGCAGGCCGGTATTGACGGTTTCGTCCAGTCCTGGTACGGTCCCCAGGTGGAGAACAACCAGACCGAGACCAATTTCGCGACGCTGCTGGACATCGCCGCCCAACACGGCTTCGCGGCGACGGTGCACTTTGAGGTGACCAGCCCCTTTCTCCACTCGGAGGCAGACGTGGTGGCAGCCCTCCAGCACCTGCTGACCGTTCACGCTCAGCATCCAGCCTATCTGCGGGTGGATGGGCGACCTGTCGTCTTTTTCTGGCGGCAGGGTCGTTACTCGGTGCAATCGTGGCAGGCCATACGCGACCAGGTGGACCCCCAGCACGCCAGTGTCTGGATCGCCGAGGGGGTGGACTTGAGCTATCTGGAAGCGTTCGACGGCAACCATCTCTACAGCGTGGCCTGGGACCCGGAGCCGGAGGGGACGCTACTGCGCTGGGGAGAGCGCATCCGGGATTGGAACGTGGAGCACGGCACGGCCCGGTACTGGGTCGCCACAGTGATGCCCGGCTACGACGATCGGGTCACTGGCCGTTCCAACGCCTTCGTCCGCGACCGGGCGGGAGGGGTCTATTATCGCCGCTGCTGGGACGGGGCTATCCAGAGCGGGGCGGACTGGGCGATCATCACCAGTTTCAACGAGTGGATTGAGGGGACACAGATTGAGCCCAGCGCGGGCTATGGGGATTATTACCTCGACCTGACGAGGGAACTGGCGGGGCTGTACCGGGCCAACCAGCCACTTCCGCCGGAGGCGACCCCGACTGTCGTCGCCAACCCTACGGACACTCCGCCTCCCTCGCCCACTCCCACGTCTACAGTCTCGCCGACCCTGGAGGCCGAGGCCTCGACGCTGGGTTCAGCCGAAGCCGTTACGGTCTCTCTCACTCCCACGCTGACCCTTACGCCTACTCTAGCTCCCACAGCCACCCCAACACCCATTCCCTCGCCGACGGCAACGGCAACGGTCACTCCCACTTCCACGCCGGTACCCATCCCGAGCCATCAGGATCAGTCCGGGGGGCTGGGGTTCGATACAGAGCCGCAGGGCGAGACCAAGACACCGCTCCAACGGGCCTTGTCCGCCGCGCGGGCCTATCCGGGGCTGCTCGCGGGAGGGCTGGCGTTGCTCCTGGCACTCGTGGTGGTTCTGCGGGACCGCGGAAGATACTGATTGTATGCTCTCAACCTGCCACCAGCAATTCCCGTTATGACCTTCCCGGAAGCTCCAAATTCAGTTGCGCTAGGCGACACTGGTCGAATCATAGCCTAATTTGATAGAGAAGCATCGTCATAGCTTCCGGGAAGGGTAACTACCCAGGGGTTCGTCCATCTACTCTTGCGAAGGTTGCGAATAGCACTGGCAACAGGGCAGTTTTTGGTGGGCGAAAGCATTTCTGGCTTGAAATCTCCTCACAAACCTTCGCAAGGGTTCTATGCCTGGGTAGTTACCGGGAAGGTATGTTAGCCACCCAAAACGGGAATTGCTGCCTGCCACCTCCCCCCTATGGGGGGGATTAGAGGGGGGGGGACCGCCCGATGGCGTAGAAACTGCCTCTACCGTAAACACCCCCCGACTTGTTGAGGAGATACCTTTTTGCTCTCGTCGTTATAGCAATGTGGGCTGTTCCGGTCGTTGATAGGGCAGACCCAGGTGCTCGTAGGCCCGCGCCGTCGCTACTCGCCCCCGGGGCGTGCGGTCGAGGAAACCCAGTTGCAGCAAGTATGGCTCGACCACGTCCATGATCGTATCGGGCTCCTCGCTCACGGCGGCTGCGACGGTATCCAGACCCACCGGCCCGCCAGCGAATTTTTCGATGATGGTATGCAGCACGCGCCGGTCCAGGTCGTCCAGCCCGCGCTCGTCCACCTCCAGCAATTCCAGAGCATCGCGGGCCACATCGGCGGTGATGTGCCCGTCGGCGCGCACCTGGGCGAAATCGCGCACGCGCCGGAGCAGTCGCAGTGCCACGCGAGGCGTGCCTCGACCACGCCGGGCAATCTCCGCTGCCCCCGCGTCGTCCATTTCCACTTGCAGCACCCACGCAGCGCGGCGCGCGATGGCCTCCAGTGCCTCCTGGTCGTAGAAACGCACGCGAAAGGTCGCGCCGAAGCGTGCCCGTAGCGGGGCGGTCAGCAGCGCCAGGCGGGTGGTGGCCCCAATGATGGTAAAGTGCGGCAGTTTTAGTCGAATGGAGCGGGCGCTGGGTCCCTTGCCGATGACAAAATCGAGCGCAAAGTCCTCCATCGCCGGGTAGAGGATCTCCTCGACGACTCGGCCCAGGCGGTGCACCTCGTCAATGAACAGTACTTCTTTCTCGCGCAGGTTGCTCAGGATGGCGGCCAGGTCGCCGGCCCGCTCGATGGCCGGGCCGGAGGGAACCCGGATTGGCATGCCCATCTCGTTGGCGGTAACGTGGGCCAGCGTCGTTTTACCGAGGCCTGGCGGGCCATACAGCAGCACGTGGTCGAGTGCTTCGTCGCGCTGCTTGGCTGCCTCAATCAGGATGGTGAGGTTCTCCCGCACGCGGTCCTGGTTTATCAGATCGGCCAGACGCTGCGGGCGCAGAACCCGGTCACGCACGACTTCGTCTTCCTGGGGCTGGGGTGAAATGATGCGTTCGCGCATTTCAGGAAGGATTATACAGCGAAATACCGCTTTGACAAGCGGTGGGCTTGAGGGTACAATGCCCAAAGTCCAAATCTCAAATCCCAGGTCTCTGGAGGGTGAGCCATGATGTCACAGGTACATATTTCGACCCATCCGCTGGTGCAGCACAAGATGACCCTTCTGCGTGACCAGCGTACCGATCCCAAGAGATTCCGCGAGCTGCTGCAGGAGCTCTCTGTTCTGGTCGCCTACGAGGCCACGACCGACCTGGCGACCGAAGAGGTAAAGGTCACGACGCCGCTGGGGCAGGCGAGTGGCTACCGGCTGCGGGAGCGAGTTGGCCTCGTTCCTATCCTGCGCGCCGGGCTGGGTATGGTGGAGGGAATCTGGAGCATGATGCCCAACGCCGAGGTATGGCACATCGGCCTCCTGCGCGACGAGCAAACGCTAAAGCCGGTGGAGTATTACAGCCGCCTCCCGGTCAGCCCGACCGTGGAGGTCTGCCTGGTACTCGACCCGATGCTTGCTACGGGTGGGTCAGCGGTGGCTGCGGTGGACATTCTCAAACGCTGGGGGGCCAGGCGCATCAAATTCGTGGGCATCATCGCGGCTGCCGAGGGTGTGCGGCGTCTGACAACGACGCATCCCGATGTGCCGCTGTACCTCGCTGACGTGGACGAGCGGCTGAACGAAGCGGGGCTGATCGTGCCGGGGCTGGGGAATGCAGGCGACCGGCTGTTTGGTACTGGGTAGCAATGTATCTACATCAGTACGTACTTACCTTCATCACCTCACTCGGCCTGGCGGCTTTGCTCACGCCCCTCGCCGGTCGTCTCGGTCGCTGCCTGGGCATCGTGGACCGGCCTGGGGGACGACGGCGTCACAAAGGCGAGGTGCCCCGTCTGGGTGGCGTGGCGGTGTTCCTGGCGTTCGCGGCCGCTATCGGGGTAACGGCGTGGCGCGGGGTTCTCACCGTCGGCTACAACGACGACGATTTCACCCGGTTGGGTGGTCTTTTGCTTGGCGGGTTGGTCGCTTTTCTCTTTTGGTTGCTTGATGACTGCTTCGATCTTCCGCCGGGGCCCCAGTTTGCCTGCCAGTTCGTGCTTGCATTGATCGCGCTCGCCACATTGCTGTGGCTCGAATGTTTCACCTTGCCCTTCTTCGGGTACGTGGAATTGGGGGCCTACCCCTGGGGTCCCTGGGTCTACGTCCCGTTGACGGTTCTCTGGATGATGGGGATGATGAACACAGTCAACTGGCTCGATGGGGTGGGGGGGTTGGCTGCGGGAGTGGGGGCGATCCTTTGTCTGGTGTTGGCGATTCACATGCACCGCGCAGGGCAACCCAGCGTGGCATTGCTGCCGCTGGCGCTCTTTGGCGCGCTGCTGGGCTTTTTGCCCTACAATATCGCCCCCTCACGGGTCTTTCTGGGGAGCGCCGGAGTGTTTTTCCTGGGCTATGCCCTGGGCGGTCTCGGGCTCATTGCGGGTGGGCGGGCGCCCACTATGCTATTGGTGATGGGGCTGCCTGTCGTGGACGTGGCCTGGCAGATCTTTGACCGCGTGCGCCGCCGTCGTTCCCCGGTACAGGGCGACCGGGGCCACCTCCATTTCCGCCTGCTCGACATGGGCTTGTCGGAGCGCACCATCGTGCTTTTCTACTGGGGTTTCTGCGCGTTGTTCGGGTTGCTAGTGCTGGTCGTGTCGTCGTGGCTCTACAAATTGATCGCGCTGGTGACCACTGGAGTAGTGGTGGTCGTCGTGTTGGCCTGGCTTTCCCGGTCTGATCGTTCGCGCTAGCGCGCCAGGAAGAGCATCAGTAGTCCACCCGCACGCCCTTTACTCGCTCTAGCACTCTCTCCACCAACATGAGCAGCAGGGCGAACGGCAGGTCAACTGCTATCGTGAGAGCGCACATCATCGCTAACCAGCGCAAAGCCGTGGTGAGGGGTTGGCTCAGGCTCTCGATAATCGCCGGTCCCAGCCCCACTGCCCAGGTCAACGCGCCCATCAGGAGCATGAAGAGGAGCACAGGCGTCCATGCTTGCCGGTCGGACCGGCTGGGTAACATCGTGTTGCTCACGGTAAAGATCACGTAGGCCCAGATCAAGGCATCGGATGCTTTCAGCGCTCTTAGCAATTCTGTGGTCAGGCCGGCCCAGTCCCCAGCGACGAGCGCAGCCTCTACCGTGCCGATGCCAAAGACCCAGTACCCGATCAGCAGGATGACGGCGCTGCCGGTCAGCAAAGGGGCCAGTCCAATCAGGCTGGCCCGTACGGCGTCGGTTCTCTCGACAGGGATAAAGCCCAACTGGATGCGCTGTCCTTTCAACTTGGGCCAGATGGAGATGCGCCCCACCCGCGCTCCCATTAGTGTAGCGGCGAGCCCGTGGCTCATCTCGTGAAGGAAAACGCCTGGCAGGAGCGGGAGCGCGTACAACACCACCGCAAGTTCGGGATTGCCCGTGAGCAGCAGCATAACCCCTTGCAGGTGGCGATGAATCCAGCGCTCGATCAGCAGCAGGAGCGCCAGTGTCGCTGCCAGCCAGAGGAGGGGTGTCCAGTCCATGGGAGGATACAGGTAGACAAGGATACAAGTACACAAACGACACAGCCTTGTCTACTTGTCTACTAATGCCTTCCTGACAATCTCCGCAAAGTCCGCAGCACGCAGACTCGCGCCGCCCACCAGCGCGCCGTCAATCTCCGGTTGCGCCATAAACTCGGCAATGTTGCCGGGCTTGACGCTGCCGCCGTACTGGATGCGGATAACCTGGGCCACGTCGTCGCCGTATATCTCGGCCAGCGTCCCGCGCACGGTTCCCCCGACGATGACGTTGGCGCCCTCACCCGTGGCCGGCATCCCGGTACCGATGGCCCAGATCGGTTCGTAGGCCACTGTGATGATGCGTGCTTGCTCAGCGGTTATGCCCGTGAAGGCGGCGTGTATCTGCCCGCCGACGAACTCTTCCGTCTCCCCGGCCTGGTTTTGCTGGAGGTTCTCTCCCACGCAGAGGATAGGTTTGATCCCATAGTCCAGCGCCGCGTGCAGTTTTTTGTTGACCGTCTCGTCCGTCTCGCCAAAGATGGTGCGGCGCTCCGAATGGCCGATGATGACATAGTCGCACAGGCCGGCCAGCATCCGTGGGCTCACCTCGCCGGTGAAGGCTCCTTCCGCCGCCCAGTACATGTTCTGTGCGCCCAACCCGATGGCCGATCCGGTCAGGGCTTTGCGCACGGCGGCCAGGGTGGGGAAGGGGGGGCAGATGGCCACGTCACAACCACCGATGCCTTCCAGCGCGGCCCGCAGTTCGTGGGTCAGCGCGATGGCTTCTTCGATTGTCTTGTGCATCTTCCAGTTACCAGCGATGAATGGTTTGCGCATTGTGTCTCCTGATTCACTTGAAGCGCGGCGGCCTGTCACCCCGCACGGTCCACAGAAAAGGGAGCGCGTCCGTGACCTTGATGCCCCGGTACTCGCCTTCCAATATGTCAAAGTGCGCATCGTAGCTCACCAGATAGTCGGCCTGACCGACAACGGCACATGCCAGGATAAAATCATCGTCAGGATCGGCGATGATGACAGGCTTCACGTCCGACGGCTTGACCTCGATGTAGGTGGCAAAGTCGCGTAATGCGACCAGCAGGCTATCTTTGTGCTCGTCGCTGATTCCTCTGGCTGAGAACTTTTCATCAATCTCAACCAGCAGGTCATCAGAGTAAAGCAACTCGAATTTCCCTTGCCGCCAATGCCTCAACAGTTCTATCGTAGGACTATCGGGGTTCTTGCTCAGATGAGCGGCCACAAAGACGTTGGTATCGAAGACTGCCCGTAGATGCCGGCGCTCAGTCCCCAGCGGCAGCCTCCCGTTCGTCGTCTATGGCGATGCCCTTGCGGATAGCCTCGGCCCGTGCCTGCTCCATGTTTTGTAAGAAGACTTCCGTGCGCTCCTCGGCCGACAGGTGACGGCGCGCCTGAGACAATTCTTCCACTCGAGCCATCGTGACCAGGGTTTGCGGCGAGACTGGCCTGTTGGAGTGGAAAGGCCGCTTGCTTCCGTCGGGCATGGTGAAGACCACAGGGGGAACGATGAGCAGCGCTCGCTCCAGGATAGTGTGTATCTCGTCAACTCTCGTCCCCAGATATTCGATCTGGCGTTGCATCAGGCCAATGCCTGCCAGAATATCCTGTTCCGCATAGTTCTTTTCCGTATGCATAACCTTACCCCCTGAGAGAGTCTGCTACCGCTCCTCCAACGCCGC
Organism: Anaerolineae bacterium; assembly: GCA_030620125.1. The sequence goes on along the minus strand of JAUXFI010000071.1, from coordinate 1,276 downwards.
CACGCAAGGCAGGATTTTGCCCTCCAGGAATTCCAGGCTGGCCCCGCCGCCGGTGGAGACGTGGCTCATCTTGTCCACCAGGCCCGCCTGCCGCACCGCTGCCGCCGAGTCGCCGCCTCCGATGATGGTCACGGCGTCCATACCGGCGAGTACTCGCGCCACGGCGAAGGTACCTTTTGCAAAGTTGTCCATCTCGAACACGCCCAGCGGCCCGTTCCAGACTATCATCTTGGCTCCGCCCAGCGCCGACGCGAAGGTGGGTATGGTTTTGGGGCCGATGTCGAGGATACGCCAGCCAGGAGTGACCTCGTTGGGTGCCACGACCCGCGTGCGGGCGGCGTTGTCGAAATCGTTGGCGATGACCACATCCACGGGCAAGACGATCTGGCTACCAGCATTCTTTAGGAGCGATTGGGCTTTCGATACTGCATCTTTTTCGACCAGGCTATCACCCACTTCAAAGCCCATCGCTTTGAAAAAGGTGTTGGCCATTCCGCCGCCAATCAATAGCCGGTCGCATTGCTTCAGCAGGCTCTCAATGACGCCGATCTTGTCGGAGATTTTGGCCCCACCCAGAATGGCGACGTAGGGATGCCCGGGATTTTCGACTGCCTGGCCGAGAAATTCCAGCTCCTTCTCCATCAGGAAACCGGCCACGGCTGGCAAGTAGTGCGTCACTCCCTCGGTCGAGGCGTGGGCGCGGTGGGCCGCGCCAAAGGCGTCATTGACAAAGATTTCGGCCAGCGAAGCCAGTTGTCTGGCAAACTCGGAGTCATTGGCCCGCTCTTCAGGGTAGAAGCGGGTGTTTTCCAGCAGGATGACGTCGCCCGGCTGCATTGCTTCGACCGCCGCCTCGACCTCCGGCCCAACGCAGTCGTCGAGTTTCTTCACCGGGCGGTCCAGCAGTTCCGCCAACCGTGCCGCCACCGGGTTCAGCCTGAACTCTGGCACGACCTTGCCCTTGGGCCGGCCCAGGTGCGAGCACAGGATCAGGGCCGCGTTTTGCTCCAGCAGGTAGTTCAGAGTGGGCAGCGCGGCCCGGATGCGGGTGTCATCGGCCACTGCCCCGTTTTTCAGGGGTACGTTAAAGTCCACGCGCACCAGCACGCGTTGGCCCTGTACGTCAATATCGCGTATGGTTTTCTTGTTCATCTGTCTCCTCGCCAGAAGGGAGTAGACAAGTAGACAAGTAGACAAGTAGACAAGGGATGCGCGACCCTTGTCTACCTGTTTCCTTGTCTACCTGTTTCCTTGTCTACTTGTTTCCTTGTCTACT
>JAUXFI010000050.1 GCA_030620125.1 Anaerolineae bacterium | reverse complement strand
TGCTCCCAGTCCAGTTTGGTTTCATTGACAAACCACAAAGCCAAGGCAGTCAACGCTGTATGATGGAACCAAGCCCGGTACTTGCGAGCTTCCAATTCGTCCCATCCTGCTTCCGACTTCTTGTCTTGGAAAATACGTTCGGCGAAGTAACGCCAGGAACGCCACCGTGCCAACTGAGTCAGCGATATGTCCGGAGGTGCATTACTCAGCGCGCAACTGAAACTACCGTCGGACTCGCGGCGGATGAAGAGCCACTCCCTTCGTATTTCTCCTTCGTCCGTGATGGTCCAGACCTGGCGAGCCGTGCACTCGTAGACCAGGATACCTCGTTCGACGTGACGGACCTCAACGGACTGGAAAACCTTTGTGCGAGCAGCCACAGTGCGCACTTCTACTGGCTTCTCATCACTCAGTACTCTTGGGCGCGAGAAAGGGCGTCCTTTCTTGTCTGGTGGTGTCGCTGGAACGCCAACTCTGGGTTTGTTCAAATAAACCTCGGTGTTTGCCGGTACAGCAGCCACATAGATGATTTCTTCTGCATCCAAATCGGCCCGAAACTGCTTGCTCCGTCCATACAAACAATCACATCCTACGACCGCGAAAGGAACACCGTTTTCCTTCGCACGCTTGATCATCGCCAAGCCCAACTCTGGCTTGGTCTTGAACGTGAGGTCGTCGGGTATACCGAGCTTCTTTCGCAGGTCGGCATGGTCATCGTCAAACCAACACTCGGACAAGAACAGATCAACATCGAGCAACGCCCATTTACCGTCTTTGTAATACCCTACACCTACTCCTACTTGTCCCATATCCACTTTGCCAAACCGTCCCAGCCACTGACGAGACGCCCCTGCCTTGTGATCGCCTGCGCACTCGTCTCCGCTCTCGTCCAAAGTCAGCATCCCGCCACTCAACTCTGGTCGTTGACATATCTCTGCTCGAATCTGAGCGAAAACCTTTCGTGCCGACCAAGTGGAGTCGGACATAAACTGTTGCAGGTTCTGTCCATCATCATTGAGGTCAATTGCCCGTCGAGCAATGTTGGCATAGTTGCGTTTGGTTTCCATAGTCAATATGCCACGCAGGTAGTGGTAAGCATACTCGCTTGTATCCCGTGTTTTGGTCTTGAAGCAAGAACGAAAACGCTCCCATGTGCGTCTCAGCCGGCTCGCCAAGTCATCTACAGCTTCGGATGGCAATCCCCACCGCTCAACGTCAAATACATTGCATTCGTTTGTTCCGTTGCTCATTGGTACCTCCTGCTCACTCGACTTCTGATTAATTGCGTGTGGGCAGGATATACCACGAAGCGGTGGAAAATCAAATAGAACACTTGTTCAATCTAACATTGTCAAGATAATGAATCAATGAATAATGCTAAAGCTCAAAGCGGCTTGATATTGGAGCAGGAGGCAGGAAGATGAGCGTGAAAGGGACGGAAGGGAATGAAGGAGACGGGCGGTTTGGCGGGCGGCTAAAGGGTGTGAGGAAGCGAAAACGCGCCCAGCGCGGGTTTGAGTGCGAGGTGGTGGCGCTAAAGTTGCGCCTGGTAAAGATCAAGGAGAGGAGTGGTCGTTAGCTCTAGTCTGGATGCACTGGCTGCCGCGTTAGGACGGCGTGCCCGGCGAGACGAGCCCTTGGCGCACTATACTGCCATGCGCGTCGGTGGCCCGGCTGACCTGCTGACCGTCTGTGAGAGCGTTGACGAGGTGGTCAGGGCGGTGGAGCTGGCGCGACGGCACGGAGTGGACTGGCGGTTGCTGGGCGGCGGCTGCAACGTGTTGGTCGCCGATAGCGGGGTGCGCGGGCTGGTGATCGTGAACCGGGCGGCGCGCATCCAGTGCGACGGCGCAGGTGCGCAGGCCGGTGCGGGCGCGCTGCTGGCTGTGCTGGCCCGTGAGGCGGTCGAGTGCGGGCTGACGGGACTGGAGTGGGCGGTGGGGCTGCCGGGGACGGTCGGCGGGGCGGTGGTAGGCAACGCGGGCGCTTTCGAGGGGAATATCGCCGGTGTGCTGCGCAGTGCGACGGTGCTGGGGCCGGGTGGCGAGGTCGTGGAAAGGCCGAATGAGTGGTTCGAGTTTGGGTATCGGGGGAGTCGGATCAAGAGAGCGGGGGAGCAGAGGAGCAGAGGAGCAGAGGAGCAGGGGAGCGGGGGGTATGTGATTCTCGCGGCGACGTTTGGGTTGCGGCCGGGGGACCCGGAGGTGCTGGCGGCGCGGGCGGAGGAGGTACTGGAGTGGCGCAAGACGCGGCATCCGTCCGGGGCGACGATGGGCTCGACTTTTAAGAATCCGCCGGGCAGCCACGCAGGGTATCTCATTGAGCAGGCCGGGTTGCGAGGATACCGTATTGGTGGGGCGCAGGTTTCAGAGTTGCACGGTAATTTTTTCATGAACACTGGCGGTGCGACGGCCGCTGACGTGTTGGCACTTGTCGAGTATGTGCGGGCGGAGGTGGGGCGGCAGTTCGAGGTGGAGATGGAGTTAGAGATCGAGTTGGTGGGTTGGTAGGTTCGTAAAAGGGAGGACGATGGCGCGGAAGATTCGCGTGGGCGTGATATTTGGCGGTCGGTCGGGGGAGCACGAGGTCTCGCTTATGTCTGCCAGGTCGGTGATGGGAGCGATGGATAGGGAAAAGTACGAGATTATGCCCATCGGTATCACCAAGGATGGTCGCTGGATCGCGGGCGGGGACCCGATGATGGCGTTGGAGGGGGGGGACGCGGGTGTGAGCCAACCCGTCGCGCTGCTGGGCGATCCCTCCCAACGCGGTCTGGTTCCGCTCCCCCTCGCTTCGGGGGGGCCGGGGGGGGTGCGGTTGGCGGAGCTCGACATTGTCTTCCCTGTCTTGCACGGGCCTTATGGCGAGGATGGCACGGTGCAGGGGCTGCTGGAATTGGCGGGTATCCCCTACGTGGGGGCTGGAGTGATCGGCTCTGTCCTGGGGATGGACAAGGCGGTCTTTAAGGACGTGATGCGTGCTCACGGCCTGCCCATCGTGGATGACGTCGTGCTCAAGCGCAAGGAGTGGGACGCGGATGCTGAGGCGGCGCTGGACCGGGTCGAGGCGGCGCTAGGCTATCCCGTGTTCACCAAGCCGGCTAACCTGGGCTCCAGTGTGGGCATCAGCAGGTGTGACGACCGGGCCGGGTTGGCAGCCGGGTTGACAGAGGCGGCCAGGTACGACCGCAAGTTGCTGGTCGAGGCGGCAGTGCCGGCAGCGCGCGAGATCGAGGTCAGTGTGTTGGGTAACGATGACCCTATCGCCTCGCTGCCGGGCGAGATCATCCCCAGCCGCGAGTTCTACAGTTACGAGGCCAAGTACATTGACACAGGCGACCAGTCGTCAGAATTGCTGATCCCCGCTCCCATCTCTCCGGAGATGACGGAAAGGGTGCGCGACCTGGCGGTGCGCGCTTACAAGGCAATTGACTGCGCCGGGATGGCACGGGCCGATTTCCTGCTCTCCGGCGAGACGGGGGAGTTGTACATTAACGAACTGAACACTATACCGGGTTTCACCTCCATCAGTATGTATCCAAAATTGTGGGAGGCCAGTGGTATCCCATATTCGGAGTTGATTGACCGGTTGATCGAGTTGGCATTTGAGCGGTATCGGGACAAGGAGCGATCGGAGACTTGTTACCAACCACCAGTCAATGAACAATGACAAAATCACAAAAGAGGCAGCGGCGGAAGAAGAAAAAGAAACGACGGTTTGAGGCGGCGAGTGCGCTGGTTCTGGGCCGGGCGCGGGCGAAGCGGTCTTTCAAATCGTCGGGTTGGTCGCGGCTGCTGCTGCTGCGTGGCGTGCTGTTGCTGCTGGTTGTGGTGGTAGTTGGGGCGTTATGGCTGTGGCTCGACGATCGTTTTTATGTTCACGACGTTGACGTGGTAGGAGCGACTCGGGTGTCGCCCCACGAGGTCTTTCAGGCCAGCGGTCTGCAAAGGCTCCACGTCTTGTGGGCGCGTTCCGCCGAGATTGAGGCCCGTATCCTGGCCGAGTTGCCGACTATCGAGAGTGCGCAGGTGGCCTGTGGTGTTTCTGGAGAGTGTGTCATCACCGTGGTGGAGCGGCAACCGAGGATGGTGTGGGACGAGGGCGGGCATTTGTGGTGGGTTGACGTAGACGGTGTGATTTTCCCTGCCCCTCCCTCTTTGCCCCCCATTGAGGGGGATGAAGGGGGGACGAAGGCCTGGATGGTGCAGGGACCGCTGCCACGGGATGAGGATGGCCGGTTGGACGAGCGCGTGTGTGTCGCGCTGAACGAGTTATGGGCGGCTGAGGTGAACGTGTCATCGTTGCTCGACTACGTGCCTGGCCCGGGGTTGGTGTTCACCGACGAGCGGGGTTGGCGCGTAGTCGTCGGGCAGGGGCCGGGGATGGACGAGAGGTTGCGGGTGCTAGAGTTGCTGGCGGCTGACCTGGAAGCGCGGGGTTTGACGCCTCGATATGTGGACGTGCGCTTCCCAGACGCGCCCTATTATTCGCTGACGAACGACTGGTAAAGATCTAGGATTTGGAGAATGGAACGTACAATTGTAGGCATTGACGTGGGCAGCAGCAAGGTGTGCACCCTGGTGGGCGAGGTGGACGAAACAGGGGACGTCTGCGTGATCGGCGTGGGCCAGGCACCCTCGCGGGGCGTGCGCAAAGGGGTGGTGGTCAACGTGGCGGAGGCCACGACGGCTATTGTGACCTCGGTCGAGCAGGCAGAGCGTACGTCAGGGTACAAGATCGAGCGGGCCTATGTGAGTCTCAGCGGCACGCATATCTCGTCCCTCAACAGCCGTGGGGTGGTCGGCATCTCCCGCCGTGAGGATGGTATCACGGTGGAGGACGTAGACCGGGTGCTGGACGCCGCGCACGCCATCGCTGTGCCTCACAACCAGGAGGTCGTGCACGTGATCCCCCGTGGCTACGTGGTGGATGGACAGGACGGCGTGCGCGACGCGGTAGGTATGCACGGTTTCCGGTTGGAGGTAGAGGCCCACATCGTCACCGGTTCCAGCCCCTCGATCCAGAACCTGATAAAGTGCGTGGAAGGGGCCGGGGTGGAGGTGGATGAGTTGGTCCTGGCGAGTATAGCCGCCGGCGACGCGGTACTGACCGACACCGAGCGCGAGATGGGGGTCGTTCTGGCCGACGTCGGCGCTGGCACCACCGACATTGCGATCTTTATTGAGGGCACCGTGTGGCACACGGTCACGCTGGGGATAGGGGGCGAGTACATCACGGGCGACATCGCGATTGGGCTGCGATTGCCGCCGGACGCTGCGGAACGGATCAAGGTGCAGCACGGTCAGGCCATCGCTTCGCACGTGTTACCCGATGAGCGGTTCACTGTGTCGGCCTTTGGCGGGGGCACGCCCCTGGTAGTGCCACGTTGGAAGTTGGCAGAGATCATCGAGGCGCGGGCGGAGGAGATTCTTTCGATAGTGCAGCAGCAGATCAAGCGCTCAGGGTACGACGGGCTGTTGCCGGCCGGGGTCGTGTTGTGCGGCGGAACAGCGCAGTTATCCGGTCTCCAGGAATTGGCGCGGGACATCTTTAGTCTACCGGTGCGGGTGGGAGTGCCCCAGGAGCTTCGTGGTCTCGTGGACAAGATCTCCAATCCAGCCCACGCCGTGGGTGCGGGGTTGATGGGCTGGGGGATGACAGTGGATACACGACCCAGGTTGAGCAGACCTGGCCCAGGCGTGGGAAAGCGCTTTGTCAATTGGCTCCGGGTCTTTTTGCCCGGCTAATCGAGTGTTACACATCACAAGTAGGAGGAGCAGTATGAACACACCATTCCAGACAGAAAGTTTTGCACAGATCCGGGTTGTCGGCGTGGGGGGCGGGGGTAGTAACGCCGTCAATCGTATGATCGCCGAAGGGTTGAGCAGTGTTGATTTCATCGCGATCAACACCGACGCCCAGGCGCTCATGCTCTCCAACGCATCCAAGCGGGTGCGCATCGGCGACAAGCTGACGCGCGGGTTGGGCGTGGGCGGAGACCCAGAGGCGGGTCACAAGGCGGCAGAGGAGTCAGCCGACGAGTTGTACGATGTTCTGCAGGGCTCCGATATGGTGTTCGTCACCGCCGGTATGGGCGGCGGGACTGGCACTGGAGCCGCGCCGGTCGTCGCTCGCATCGCCAGGGAGATGGAGGCGTTGACCATCGGCGTCGTCACCCGTCCATTTGGTTGGGAGGGGGCGGTGCGGGGGGAGACGGCGCGGGCAGGGATCGAGCAACTCAAGGAGTCGGTGGATACGCTGATCGTGATACCCAACGACCGGTTGTTGGAGATCACCGATAAGCGGGTCAGCCTGCAGGCCGCGTTCTCTATGGCCGACGACGTGCTGCGCCAGGGCGTCCAGGGCATCTCGGAGTTGATCACTGTGCCTGGTATGATCAACCTGGACTTTGCCGACGTACGAACGATCATGTCGGAGGGGGGCGCGGCGCTGATGGCCGTTGGAAGCGCCAGCGGTGAAAATCGGGCCGTCGAGGCGGCGCAGCAGGCCATCTCCAGCCGGCTCCTGGACATTACGATTGACGGCGCTCGCGGTATTCTCTTCAACATCACCGGCGGACCAGACTTGAGCCTGTTTGAGGTCAACGAGGCTGCTTCGATCATCAAGCAGACCGCGCACCCCAACGTGAATCTCATCTTTGGGGCTGTCATTGACGAGAATATGAACGACGAGATTCGTATCACCGTCATCGCCACCGGCTTTGACAGCGCAGAGCCGCGCCCACGCGCGGCACGCACGGTGTTCAGCGAAGCGGTAGAGTTCCCGATGCCGGTCTTTGACAAGGATGACCTGGACATTCCGGCTTTTCTGCGCCGTCGCAGTTAGTGCGCGTTAGCCTATCATAGCCTGACTGCGCAGGGGTAGTCCTGTGCTGGTCCTCCCTCACAGGGGAGTAGTGTTGCCTGCGGTTCGACTGGGGGTCTCGACTGCTTGCTCACGGCGTTATACGTGGCAGAGTGCTGATTGCTCCTCCTGCTGCCAGTGATTGCGCGGCGAAAGTTGCCGCGCCATGGAGCAGCGCTCTCTCAGTCCCGCTGGCGGGGCGCTGCTCCATAGACTGGATACTCTATGTCCGGTCTGTTGAGACGTCCACTCGTTGTAGCTATCCATCCTTCGAATCTTGAATTTCTTGAACTCTATCCTTCAGCGGAAATTTTAAGGTGACGCGGCGTGGAATCATTTGTATGCTGCGCGAGTGTGTGGTATAATCTACACATACTATTCCCCCAGATGTGGGGTTTTTGTTTTCCTCAACCCCCATATCTGGGGTGTGTTGCGACCCCTACTGAATTTTGGAGGCCAAGGCGATGAATTGTCCCTATTGTGGCAGTGCTCGCACGCGGGTGATTGATACGACTCGCAGCGCGCGAGGTGTGCGCCGCCGTCGCGAGTGCAAGGAATGTGAACGGCGCTTCAGCACGGTGGAGCGAGCTATTCTCACGACGCCGTTGGTGGTCAAGCGGGATGACCGGCGGGATGAGTTCGACCGCGAAAAGTTGCTCTCCGGTCTGCGTACAGCCTGCGCCCGGCGGCCCGTCTCGGCAGGCGACCTGGAGCGGTTGGTGGACCGGGTCGAGGACCACATTCGTCAGATGGGCAAGACGGAGGTCTCCAGTCGCGTGATCGGAGACCTGACTATCAAGGAACTCGAGGCTTTGGATCCGGTCTCTTACATTCGCTACGCCATTGTCTATCTGGGGCTGGATGACCTGGAGGCAGTGCGGGCCGAGATTGATCGCTTGTTGAGGGAACGAGAATAGGGTCGGCGCGATCTTTGAGGGTGGGAGATGGAGGTAACGATGTTGGGTGTGGCCCAGTCAACTGTAGCGCCGCTGTCAAAGCGGCGGGCAGGACTGGATGTCAGATTGACCGAAAATGCGCTTGCCGTCCTAAAGCGCCGCTACTTGCGCAAAGGGGCTGACGGTCAGCCAGCGGAGACGGTCGAGCAAATGTTCCGTCGCGTGGCCTCTCACGTCGCTGCGGCTGAAGAAGAGTGGGGCGGTGATGTGGCGACGGCAGAGGCGGCCTTTTATGACCTTTTGACCAGCCTGCGTTTTTTGCCCAATTCGCCGACTTTTACGGGGGCAGGCACTCCGCTGGGGCAACTTGCGGCCTGTTTTGTGTTGCCCATCTCCGACGACATGGGGCGGCGGGACGACGGCATCTTTCAGACTCTGCGCAATGCAGCGTTGATCCAGCAGACGGGCGGTGGAAATGGGTTCTCTTTCTCGCGGCTGCGGCCCAAGGGGGCGTTGGTTCGTTCCAGCGGAGGACAGGCCACAGGCCCGGTGGGCTTCCTGCGGGTCTACGATCAGGCGTTCGGAGAGGTCGCGCAAGGCGGCTCCAGGCGTGGCGCAAACATGGCCGTGCTGCGGGTGGACCACCCCGACATCCGCGAGTTCATCCGCTGCAAGAGCAGCGAGAACGCCATCACGAACTTTAACGTCTCCGTCGGCGTGACCGATACCTTTATGCGAGCAGTGGAGGAGGACGGCACAATTGACCTGGTCAGTCCCCAGTCTCCCCCTTCATCCCCCCCATTGGGGGGAAAAGAGGGGGAGGTGTGGAAGACTGTGCGGGCGCGAGAGATCCTCGACGAGATCGTCGCCGGGGCGCACCGCAATGGGGAGCCGGGGATGCTCTTCCTGGACACGGCCAACCGGGATAATCCCTGCCCGCACCTGGGGGAGTACGAGGCGAGTAATCCTTGTGGAGAGCAATTCCTGCTCCCCTACGAGAACTGTTGCCTGGGCTCAGTCAACCTGGCGCAGCACGTGAGTCATGGGAATAACGGTCACCCGGCGCTGGATTGGGAAAAGTTGCGGGAGACGGTCGAGTTGGCGACGCGCTTCCTGGACAACGTGACCAGTGCCAATGCTTACGTCCCCGCCGTGCCGCAACTCAAGGAGGCGGCCTATCGTACCCGCCGTATCGGGCTGGGTATCATGGGGCTGGGCGACCTGATGTATCGCCTGCGGGTGCGCTACGGCGGCGAGGAGGCCCAGGAGTTGGCGGCCCAGGTGATGGAATTCATCCGCTACCACGCGATGCGTGCCAGCATCGAGTTGGCGCGAGAGCGCGGGCCGTTCCCCGCCATCCAGGGCAGTGTCTACGATCCCGACAACTTGAGTTGGATGCCGCCGCAACCACTGACCCCCTACACACGGCTGGAGAAGTGGGGCCGGCCGCTTTTGGATTGGGACGCCGTCGTCGCGACCATCAAACAGCAAGGTATCCGCAACGCCGCCCAGACCACTGCGGCGCCGACCGGAACTATTGCCACTGTCTCCGGCTGCGAGGCCTACGGCTGCGAGCCGGTCTTTGCGCTGGCCTACGTGCGTCACGTGAATGACAACGGCCACGATCTGGAACTCCGGTACGTGAGTCCGCTTTTCCTGCAGGCGCTGGGAGAGGCGGGGCTGGATGAAACGGCCCGTGAGCGTGTTGTTCAGCAGGTGATGGCGACCGGGAGTTGCCAGGCCGTCGAGGACGTGCCTCCGGCGGTGCGTAACGTCTTCTTCGTCGCCGGTGACATCACCGCCGAGGAGCACGTGCGTATGCAGGCGGCGCTACAGGCGTTTGTGGACGCGAGCATCTCAAAGACGGTCAACTTTCCTGCCACGGCCACTCCTGACGACGTAGCGCGGGCTTTTCAACTGGCGTGGAAACTGGGCTGCAAGGGGCTCACGGTCTACGTGACTGGCTCGCGGGAGAAGGTGGTGCTGGAAACGGAGGCGACACGGAAGGCCAGGCAACAGGCTCGTGGGGTGATGATACCTACGACCGTGCGGCCTCGTCCGCACCGGTTGGAGGGCCAGACTTATCGTCTGGCTACGCCGCTTGGGACGGCTTACACCACGATCAACGCCAACGGCGACGGCGAGCCTTTTGAGGTCTTCCTGAACGTGGGCAAGGCGGGGTCGGATACGGCGGCGGTGGCGGAGGCCATCGGGAGGCTGATCTCGCTCATTCTTCGCATTCCTTCGCCGCTCTCGGCGACGCGCCGGCTCAAGCAGGTGGTCAAACAACTAAAGGGCATCGGCGGCGGGCGGCCACTGGGCTTTGGGCGCGAGCGGGTGCGCAGTCTGCCCGACGGCGTGGCGCAGGTGTTGGGCGAGCACCTGGGGATAGCCGAGTCGCCAGGCGAGGCGCAAGGGGCCGAGCAGCTCTCGCTCTTCCCCACGGGCGACCTGTGCCCGGAGTGTGGCCACGCGGCGTTGGTGAATGAGGAAGGGTGTCGCCGTTGTTACGCTTGCGGGTACAGCGAGTGTTGAGCGCGGCGACGGCGCACGACAGTTGTGACTTTTGAGTTTCCAACGCAGCGAGTTCGGCACCGTCTACCTGGCCCACTACCTGGCCCACGACACATTCCTCGATCGCCCTATCGCCATCAAGGAACTTACCTTCACCGCCCAGACCGACGAGGTGGCCTTTAAGCGTTTTCTGCAAGAGGCCCGCGCCGCCGGTGGCCTCAACCACCCCCACATCGTCACTGTCCACGCGCTCAAAGTTGTGGAATCCAACGTCTACCTGATGATTGAGTACCTGGCGGGCGGCAGCCTGCGCGCTGATGGAGAGGCACGGCCCTTTGCCTGTGGAGACAGCGGTGCGCATCGCGGCCGACGTGTGCGAGGGGCTGGCGGCGGCTCACGCCAGATCGCGGTCCCTGACGAT
>JAUXFI010000217.1 GCA_030620125.1 Anaerolineae bacterium | reverse complement strand
GCCCCCACCAGCACGCCGACCCCGGTTCCGTTCAAAGAGTTCACTGTCTGTCAGGCTTCTGAGCCTAACACGCTCTTCATCTACGGCGGTCCATCGCGCGCCGCTCACAACGTGCTGGCTGGTATCTACGACGGCCCGATTGACGCGCGCACGTACCAGTTCCAGCCGGTGATCCTGGAGAAACTCCCCAGCCTGGCGGACGGAGACGCTGTCCTGCGAACTGTCCACGTTCAAGAGGGCGAAAAAGTCATGGACGTCAATGGCCTGGTGGTGGACTTGCTGCCTGGCGTCACCGTCTTTGACACGGACGGCCAGGAGGTCACGTTTGAGGGTGGGGTGGTCACGATGACACAGATGGTGGTGACCTTTGCGCTGCGGGCCGACGTTACCTGGGCGGATGGTCAGCCTCTCACCGCTGACGATTCTCGCTACTCCTACGAGTTGGCCGGGGAGTTCGAGAGTCCCACGCTGCGAATGCTCTGGGATCGCACTCGCAGCTACGACGCCGTAGACGAGCGCACCATCATCTGGACAGGCGTCCCTGGCTACCGCGACACGTTTTATTTCCTGAATTTTTACCACCCATTGCCCCGGCATACGTGGGGAGGGATCAGCATTGACCAGTTGCTCAGCGCCGAGGTCGCGCACCTCAAGCCGCTGGGCTGGGGACCCTTCGTCGTCGAGGAGTGGGTGGAGGGAGAGCGCATCACGCTGGTGCGCAACCCACACTACTTCCGCGCCTCAGAGGGGCTGCCCTATCTCGACCGGGTCACTTTTCGCTTCGTTCCCGACCTCCGCCAGGCGCTCGATCTGCTCGTGGCGGGCAAGTGCGACCTCATTGCCCAGGATGTGTTGGAGAGCGGAGACCTGACGCCGCTGCTGGAGGCCGCCGACGCCGGCACGGTACAGTTGGTCACTTCCCCCAGCAGCGAGTGGGAGCACCTGGACTTTGGCATTGACCCGGCCGAGTGGGTTCGCCGCCCGGATTTCTTCGCGAACGCGCGGGTGCGCCAGGCTTTCGCGCTGTGCATTGATCGCGAGCATATTGCGCGCGAATCGCTTCCCTACGGAGAAGCCGCCGTTGCCCACAGTTACGTCATTCCAGAACACCCGCTTTATGCAGGAGATCGGCTCCATCGCTGGGACTACAACCCGTCCGGTGGTCAGTCTCTGTTGGAGGAGATGGGCTGGCGGGACGAGGACGGAGATGGCATCCGGGAGGCGCACGACGTGGAGGGCATCGCCAGCGGCACGCCCTTCTCCGTCACCCTGGTCACGAGCAGCGATCACCCGGCGCACGAGCGGACGGCGCGTATCCTGGCTGAGAACCTGGCAGCCTGCGGCGTCGGGCTGGCGGTGGAGTACTTCCCAGCCGAGGAGCTCTTCGCCGACGGCCCCGATGGCCCGGTGTTCGGGCGTCAGTTCGAACTGGCGCTCTTTTCCTGGATGAACGGTCTCGATGCGCCGTGCGGGCTCTACCTCTCCAGCGAGAGTCCGCGGTCTGAGAACTGGTGGGCCACGAGCAACAACCCCGGCTACGTCAGCACCGACTACGACGTGGCCTGCCGGTCGGCGCTGGACGCGCTGCCCGGAACGGAGGCTTACGTCAGCTTTCACGGTGAGGCACAGCGCATCTTTTCCCACGACCTGCCCGTGTTGCCGCTCTACTTTGTGCCCAAGTTGGTCGCCACGCGCCTGGGAGTGAGCGGCGTGGTTTTGGATCCCAGCGAGTATCTGGAAACGTGGAACATTGAAGCGTTCGACGTGGTGCAAGGTGCGGGGCAGTAATGGCCTTCCAAGACACATACAGGTTGAGCGTTCACGCAGTCATCACCGACAGCAAGCAGCAGGTCTTGCAGCTTGGGGCTACCTACGATGGCGGGCAATGGGGGCTGCCTGGCGGGTCTCTCGAACCAGGCGAAACTATCCACGAGGCGCTCGTGCGAGAGTGCCTGGAAGAGCTTGGTTGCAGGGTTGAGGTGTGCTACATGAGCGGGGTGTACTATCATCGGGCCTACAATGCGCACGCTTGCATCTTTCACTGTAAACTGCCGCCCGGTGCCGAGATACGGTTGAGTGCAGAACATTCCGAGTGTCGTTACTTTGGACTCGACGAACTGAGTCCGGTTCAACGCCAGCGGGTGGAGGACTGCTTGAGCTTTGATGGGAAGGTGAAGAGTGCGGCTTTTTGATCCGCCGATGTCCTGCGATCGGTGTTCTGCCCGCGTAATCAAACCCGGCCACGCCGAAGGCGAGGCGCTGGTTTCCCCTGATCCCATTGGCTTTCTGGGCGGGGTGGACCCGGATACGGGCATCGTCATCGAGGCTGGTCACCCGCTCGAGGGCGAATGTGTGGCCGGGCGTGTGCTCGTCTTTCCGACAGGCAAGGGCAGCACCGTCGGCTCCTACACGCTCTACCGGCTGGCGTGCTCTGGGCTGGCCCCGGCTGCCATCATCAACGCCGAGGCCGACCCCGTCGTAGCGGTTGGGGTAATCATCGCCGAGATACCAACGGTGGACCAGGTGGACATCTCGCGCATCCATACCGGCGACTGGGTGCAGGTGCGCGATGAGAAAATTACTATCTGGCGAGGAGGAAAATCAATGAAAGAATTAGTAGAGTTGATTCCAGAATTCAACGAGATCCGCGATCCCGGTCTACGGGCCAAGACGTTGGCGGTCTGGGAGGAGGGGATGGAACTCGGCGGTTGGACGGTCGAGGCGCTAGCTGAGATTCCCTTCACGCTGCTGGCCGAAGACGTGGACATCACCTTCATCGAGCACGTGCGCACGGTGTGCCGTATGTGCATCGCGATGGAGCAGGTGCTGGTGGATGC
>JAUXFI010000017.1 GCA_030620125.1 Anaerolineae bacterium | reverse complement strand
GGGTGGAGGAGCACGCCCCTGGCACACGGGTAGCGGGGGTGTTGGTGCAGCGCATGCTCTCCGGGGGGCGGGAGGTGATCCTGGGTGGCAAGCGTGATCCGAGTTTTGGGCCGGTAGTGATGTTCGGGCTGGGCGGGGTGTACGTCGAGGTGTTCGAGGATATCGCGTTTCGCCTGGCCCCGTTGACCCGCGAGGACGCCGAGGAGATGATCTCCGAGGTGCGGGGGAGCCGCCTGCTGCGTGGCGTGCGTGGCGAGCCGCCGGCGGACGTGGAGGCGGTCGTCGAGGCGCTGCTGGCAATGTCGCGGCTCCTGGTCGAATGTCCCGAGGTGACAGAGGTTGACGTCAACCCGTTGCTCGTGTTCGAACGGGGTGTGGCAGCGGTGGACGCGCGGGTAGCGGTCGAACGCCAGGAAACTTGACGAAACGAGGCTTTTCCGTTACAATCGCCCCACATGTTTGCCGGGTTATGCAACACTGAGGAAAGCACATGATGGTGGTCAAGACAGCAGGCTATGGCGAGAGCACTATGCCTCTCGTCGAAGTGCGGTACGAACACATCGTCTTTAACGAGGACAATGTACCGGTCATCGCTGGGACAAATATGAAGGTGATTGAACTTGTCCTGGAAAAAACCGCCTACGGTTGGAGCCCGGCAGAATTGCATTTCCAGCATCCTTATCTGACGTTGGGGCAAATACATTCTGCTCTGGCTTACTACTGGGATCACCAATGTGAAATGGACCGAGACATTGAGCGACGACTCGAGTTCGTGAACCGGGTTCAGCGCATGATGCCCCCTTCGCCTCTCGTGGCCCGGCTGATTTCGCGGAGTGATCTACGCTCATCAACTGCGTATTTCTATCGGGGCTTGCATCCATGACCTGGAAATCATCGCCAAAGCGGGGGAGCCTGAGGATTTGGTCAACAGAGTACAGTTCTTACCGTTCTAATGGTGGGGATATTCTGGTGATTGGCTATCAGTCAGGGCGCAATGTTTGAGAATTTGACCGACAAACTCCAGGCCGTCTTTCGGCGGCTGAGCAAGCGCGGCATCCTGCGCGAAGCCGACGTTGACGCCACGTTGCGAGAGCTGCGCCTGGCATTACTCGAAGCAGATGTCAATTATAAGGTCGTTAAAGAATTTGCTGGCCGCGTACGGGAAAGAGCCATTGGCGCCGAGGTCACCAAGAGCCTCAGCCCAGCCCAGCAGGTGATCAAGATCGTCAACGAGGAACTGGTCACAACGCTGGGCGAGCCGGGCAGGCTGGAACTGACAGGCCCCGCGCCCTACGCCATCATGCTCGTCGGGCTGCAAGGATCGGGCAAGACGACGACGGTGGCCAAGCTGTCCCGGTATCTCAAGCAAGGCGGGCACCTGCCCCTGATGGTCGCCGGCGACACCTATCGCCCGGCCGCCATCACGCAGTTGGAGGTGCTGGGCCGCCAACTCGAATTGCCGGTTTACAGTGAAGGGCAGCACGTCCCGCCTCCCCGTATCTGCGCCAACGGTGTCCGCGAAGCGCGCCGGCGAGGCTACGACGTGGTCGTTCTGGACACTGCCGGCCGTCTTCAGATTGACAAGGAGATGATGGCCGAGTTGGAGGCTGTCAAGCAGGCGGCCAAGCCGGTCGAGACGCTCCTGGTGGCCGATGCGATGACGGGGCAGGAGGCGGTGACAATCGCGGGCGGCTTTCACGAACGTATTGGGCTGACCGGGCTGATACTGACCAAGGTAGACGGCGATGCCCGGGGAGGGGCAGCTATCAGTATGCGGGCCGTCACCGGCGTGCCGATAAAGTTCCTGGGCACGGGTGAAAAGTCCGATGCGCTAGAGGTCTTTCATCCCGACCGGCTGGCCTCCCGTATCCTGGGGATGGGGGACGTGCTGACGCTCATTGAGCGAGCGGAGGCCGCCTTCGACGAAGATCAGGCCGTGCACATGGAGCGCAAGCTGCGCGATGCCACTTTCGACCTGGAGGATTTCCTGGAGCAGTTACGGCAGATCGGGCAGATGGGGCCGATAAGTCAGATTCTCGATATGGTGCCTGGGCTGGGCAAGTTGGCGCAGGGCGTGTCGCCTGAAGTCACTGATCGGCAGTTCAAGCGCATTGAGGCGATTATTCTTTCGATGACGCCGGAGGAACGGCGCAATCCTCGCATTTTTAATGGCAGCCGCAAGAAGCGCGTTGCCCGTGGCAGCGGCACGACGGTTCAGGATGTGAACGCGCTGCTCAGCCAGTTCCGCCAGATGCAGCGGATGATGAAGCAACTGAGGAAGGGGAAGGGCGGTATGCGAGGGATGATGCGGATATTTGGGTAGATAGTAAGGAGGAGTATGGTCAAGATTCGATTGCGGCGCGTAGGCGCCAAGAAGCAACCTAGTTACCGAGTGGTGGTGGCCGATTCACGATCCCCCCGCGACGGGCGGTTCATTGAGGTTATCGGTTTCTATAACCCGCGCACCGAGCCGGAAACGGCGAAAATCAAAGAAGATCGAGCCTTGCACTGGCTGAACGTCGGGGCGCAGCCCACCGAGCCGGTGGCCCGGTTGCTAAAGAAGCAGGGTACGCTGGCCCGCTTCGAGCGGCTCAAGCAAGGCGAGTCTCTGGAAGCGCTGGTGGCCGAGGCAGAGGAAGCGGCCCAGGCTACACCGGAGGTAAGCCCCAAGACTCGTCGGGACCCGACGATGTCTGTAGTTGAAGAACCGGCTGTAGAGCCAGAGACAGAGCCAAAAGTTGTAGAGCCAGAAACGGAGCTCGTCGAAGCCGGAGATGAAAGTGAGGAAGGAGAGACAGCAGAAGAGTAACCTTTTTCCTATCGCAGTGGAACTTTGCTCCTTCACTGCGTCTCCGTACCGTCTATAGCATCCGCGACAACGAATTTCTCTACGTCTACTTCAGGAGGGAGGAGCAACAATGGCTTCGCTGAAAGAACTGGTCGAATTCATCGCCAAGTCGCTGGTGGACGATCCATCCCAGGTTCACGTCTCCGAGATCAAGGGGGAGTCCTCTGTGATCTTGGAACTGAGAGTCGGCCCAGAGGATATGGGCCGTGTGATCGGCAAGGGAGGACGTACCGTGAATGCCATGCGCACGCTCGTCAGGGTGCTCGCCGCTAAGCAGGGAAAGCGGGTCTCTCTCGAGATCGTCTAACGACCGATGGGTACTGCCCCGCAACATGATCGCAGGGGTAACAGGGGCTCAGGGGAGGTGCGCACACCTGAGCCTCGTTATTTAGCAGTCGGGCAGATATCGCGGCCGCACGGCGTGCGGGGCGAACTGCGCGTCAAAATTCTCACAGACTACCCCGAACGGCTGGGGCAACACGCCTGTTTCTACCTTGCCCATCCGGCCTCCCCTGATGCAGTACAGCGTTATCCAGTGGAAAAGTTGCGCCATCACAAGGGGGTGCTGCTACTGAAACTGGACGGCTGCGAAGACCGTAACACCGCCGATGAACTGCGCGGTATGCTCGTGCAGATACCAGTCGAGAAGGCTGTGCCGCTTGAGGAAGGCGAGTACTACCACTTTCAACCCATCGGCGTGAGGGTGGAGACGGAGAGTGGCGAGTGGCTGGGTCAGATAGTCGAGTTAATTGAGACCCAGGCCAACGATGTTTACGTCGTGCATGGACCGGGGGGGGAGTTGCTTCTGCCAGCCGTAGATGACGTGGTGCTTGAACTTGACCTGGAATCGAAGCGGATGGTGGTACGCTTGCTGCCGGGAATGTTGACAGGGGGCGAGGGATGAACGACTTGCGCTACTGGGTTGGGTTCAACATCGTGCGCGGTATTGGCCCGACGCGGCTGCGGGCACTGCTCGACTGCTTTGGGGATGTGGAACGAGCCTGGCATGCACCATCCGGGGAACTACGCCGCGCTGGTCTGGATCGCCGCTCGCTGGAGAATCTGTTGGCAGCCCGGGCCACCCTCGATTTGGATCGGGAGTTGGAGCGAGTGGCAGCCACCGGCGCACACGTGCTCACGTGGGAAAGCCCCAACTATCCTCGCCTCCTGCGCGAGATCTCCGCCCCGCCCCCGCTGATCTATGTCAGGGGTACGATAACGGAGGAGGACGCCTGGGCGGTGGCGGTGGTGGGCACGCGGCGGGCCTCGGCCTACGGGCGGGAAGTGACCCGCCGGCTGTCTGCAGCACTGGCGCGCAGTGGCATCACCATCGTCAGCGGGCTGGCGCGGGGGATTGATGGCGAGGCACACCGGGCGGCATTGGAGGCAGGGGGACGCACCATCGCCGTGCTTGGCTGCGGCATTGACAGGGTCTACCCACCAGAGCATCGCAAATTGGCCCAGCAGATCATCACACAGGGGGCGATGGTAAGCGACTACCCACTGGGCACGCGGCCGGAGGGGAGAAACTTTCCGCCGCGCAACCGCATCATCAGCGGGCTCAGCATGGGCGTGCTCATCACCGAAGCGGGGGTGCGGAGCGGGGCACTGATCACCGCCGACTATGCTGCCGAGCAGGGGCGGGATGTTTTTGCCGTGCCGGGCAACGTCCTGATGCACGGCAGCGCCGGTACCAACGCGCTAATCCAAGATGGGGCCAAAGTCGTGCTTGGCCCGGAGGACATCCTGGAGGAACTGAATCTGACGATGGTGGCCGAGCAGTCGGAGGCGCGCCAGGTGCTCCCGGCCGACGAGACGGAGGCTTCGCTGTTGACCTACCTCTCGGTCGAGCCAACCCACGTGGACGAACTCCAGCAGCAAGTAGACCTGCCTATTGCGCAGGTGACCAGCACGCTGGCACTGATGGAGTTGAAGGGCATGGTGCGCCAGGTGGGCGGGATGAAGTACATCGTGGCCCGCGAACCGGGCGTGGAGTACGTGGTGGATTAGGAGTTGGTAGGCTGGTAGATTGGTAGATTGGAGGGCAGAATTGTACTATGCACTGATTATGGCTGGAGGGGTTGGGACTCGACTGTGGCCGCTGAGCCGCCGCGACCGTCCCAAGCAGTCGCTCAAGCTGGTTGGGGAGCGCACCATGTTCGAGCACGCGGTGGATCGGCTCATGCCCCTTTTCCAACCGGAGCAGATATTCGTCGTCACGGGCGCCGAGCACGTCGCATCTCTGACGGTACAAGCGCCAGAGTTGCCGCCGGAGAACTTTATCGTCGAGCCAGAGGGCCGTGGCACCGCTCCTTGCATCGGGCTAGGGGCGATCCACCTACGCCGGCAGGACCCAGAGGGTGTCATGGCGGTGCTCACTGCCGATCACTTTATCGCCGATACGGCACGCTTCCGCCAGGCTCTGGCAGCAGCGGCGCAGGTCGCTGAAGAGGGCCACTTGGTCACACTGGGGATCAAGCCTTCGTCTCCTTCAACCGGTTATGGTTACATCAAGCAGGGGGAGGGCCTGGGCACGGTGGAAGGCTTTCCGGTCTTTCGCGCCGAGCGGTTCACCGAGAAGCCCAGCCCGGAGACGGCGTTTCGCATGGTCGAGAGCGGGGAGTACTCGTGGAACAGTGGCATGTTCTTGTGGCGCGTGGATTGTATCTTGGACGAGTTCCAGCGCCAGATGCCAGAGTTCTACGTGCAATTGGCAGAGATCGAGGCGGCGCTCGGTACGCCAGGCTACGAAGCGACACTGGGCCGGGTCTGGCCCCAGGTCGCCAAGCAGACGATTGACTACGGGGTGATGGAGGGGGCGCAGGACGTGGCTGTTATCCCGGTGGACATTGGCTGGTCGGACGTGGGCAGTTGGTCCAGCCTCCTAGAGTTGCTGCCAGCCGACGAGGAAGGAAACATCATCGTCGGCCCACACGTGGGGATTGATACGCGCGATACGCTGGTCTTTGGCAGGAGCGGCGACGGGAAGCGGCTCATCGCCACTATTGGGCTGGAGGGAATGGTGATCGTAGATACAGAGGACGCCCTGTTGGTCTGCTCCAGGGAACGGGAGCAGGAGGTGCGGGCGATTGTGACCCGCCTGAAGGAGGATGGACGCGGCGAATGGCTGTGAGCCTGTCAGGCTTTGACCCACAGGTAATCGCCGATTACGGCATCACCGAGGAAGACCTCGACCGGGTGGTGCGCTACCTGCGGCTGCTGCAAGGGCCCGATGCCCCGGCGCTGGCCGACATTGCCATCGGCGGCTACTACGGCACGGCGGCGCTCTTGCACGAGGTGGTGGAACTGGACATCCTGCTGGAGCGAGAGCCAGGGCTGTTGATTCTGAAACGCAGGCAAGCGCGGGCCTTTTGGTGGCGCAACAAAGATGCGCACGTAACGGCTCTGGTGACTGAGTACACTTATCTCCAGCGTCAGATTGGGGAGGTGCTTGGCGAGGAGGTAGAGATCAACGCTCTACTGTGGGCCAACACCACCAGGCGCGATTTTGACCTGCTCGCCGAGTCGACCTGGCCCGGTCGTCTGCGTATCCCTGATGCAGCAGATGTGGAGTGTGCAAGGCAACTGCTGGCTTGTCTGAGGGAGATGGAACTATGATTGTGAGATACAGAGTGATTGAGGACTGGCTGGCTGACGAAGGTATCTGGTTCCCCTGGGGTGTGCTCTACGAGAATCGTAGCGGCAATTTTGCAGATTATACCCTCTCAATACGCGCCATTCCGGATGACGACCGGCGAAAGGGACGTTACTTTGACCAGCGCATCCGGGAGTTACACCCCAGTATAGAGGAGGCCGAAATCATATTGGGCGAGTACGCGGACCGCTATCGCGTCCAGTCCGAGATTCGCACCGTTGAGGGCGCAAGCCACTGCGAGATTCGCGCCCGGCTGTGGGACATTATCTTTGAGGAGATGGAGAAGCCGCGAGTGAAGCAGCGGGTAGAATACGCTGTGCCTGAACCTGCTTATGTAGCGCTGCGCGAAGGACCAGAGGAGGAAGACTGAGGTCGGCATGGAAGCCTATTGCGTAAAGTGCAAGACCAAACGCGAGATGCAAGACCCCCGGCCTATATTCAACGTCAATGGGACGCCAGCCACGCAGGGGATATGCCCGGTGTGTGGCACAAAGATGTTCAAGATGGGCCATACCCCGGCCCACGAGGGACTCGACCCAGCCGAGCATGTCACTGCCGAGGCCAGGGCCAAACTGGCGAAGAAGCCCAAGATGGTGATCGTCGAGTCGCCGGCCAAGGCGCGCACGGTGGGCCGTTTTCTGGGAAAAAAGTACCGGGTGCGTGCCTCGGTGGGGCACGTACGCGACCTGCCTTCCAACCGGATGGGAGTGGACATTGAGAACGATTTCGAGCCTCGTTACATCGTCCCCGCCAAACGCAAGGACGTGGTGCGGGAACTGCGGGCGGATGTCAGGAACTCGTCCGAGATCTACCTGGCGACCGACCCGGACCGCGAGGGGGAGGCCATCGCCTGGCATTTGACCCAGGCGCTCGAGTCGGCCATCGGGCTGCGGCCGGTGTATCGCGTCGAGTTCCACGAGATTACGCGCGACGCCATTGGGAACGCCTTTGCCAACCTGCGCGAGATTGACATGCAGCGAGTAGATGCCCAACAGGCGCGGCGCATCCTCGACCGGCTCGTCGGCTACACGCTCAGCCCGCTGCTGCGCGACAAAATGGGCCGGCGCGGGCTTTCCGCCGGCCGGGTGCAGTCGGTGGCCGTGCGGTTGGTGGTCGAGCGAGAGCGGGAAATCGGAGCCTTCGTGCCGGTCGAATACTGGTCCATTGAGGCAGAGTTGGCCAAGCATATCCCCCCCTGCCCCCCCCTACAGGGGGGGGGAGAAGAGGGTGGGGCGCGCCGTTTCATCGCCAGGCTGCACCGCATTCGCGGGGAGGAGTTGGAACTCTACAGCGAGGCCGACGTGCAGGCCGTCGTGACCGAGCTAGAGAAGGCCATTTACACCGTGGCGAAGGTGAAGGAGGGGCAGCGGCGACGCAGGCCCGCGGCTCCGTTCACCACCAGCACGATGCAGCAAGAGGCCTCTCGGCGGCTGGGGTTCACGGCCCGGCGCACGATGCGCTTTGCCCAGCAACTGTACGAGGGGATGGACCTGGGAAATGGCCCGGTCGGTCTGATCACTTATATGCGCACAGACAGCGTCAACGTGGCCGAACAAGCCCAGAAGGAGGCCAGGGAATTCATCTTGGAGGAGCATGGCGAGGAGTTCGTGCCTGCCAAGCCTCCGCGCTACAAGACGCGGACCAAGCGGGCCGAGGAAGCCCACGAGGCCATCCGTCCCACCAGCGTCCTGCGCACGCCCAAGTGTCTGAAGCCACACCTGGATCGAAACCAGTACCGGTTGTACCAACTGATCTGGCGGCGCTTCGTCGCCAGCCAGATGTCGCCAGCAGTGTACGATACTATCTCTGTCGAGATTCTGGCTACCCCCCCCAGCCCCCCCTATGGGGAGGGAGAAGAAGGGGGGTACCTCTTCCGCGCCAGCGGCTCCAGCCTGCGCTTTAAGGGTTTCCTGGCTGTGTACGAGGAGGCGAAGGACGAGGACGACAAGGTCGAAGAGGAGCGCAGGCGGGAGGAGATCCCGCCGCTGACGGTGGACGAGATACTCGACCTGATACAGTTGCTGCCGGACCAACACTTTACCCAGCCGCCCCCGCGCTACAGTGAGGCGACGCTGGTGTGGGCGTTGGAGGAGTACGGCATCGGCCGCCCTAGCACCTATGCCCCGACCATGTCCACTATCCAGCGACGAGGGTACGTCGAGCGACGTGACAGGCGGTTGTACCCCACCGAAGTAGGGACCGTCGTCAACGATCTGCTGGTTGATCACTTCCCGGACTATATTAACGCCGGTTTCACGGCCCAGATGGAGCAAAACCTGGACCTGATCGCCAGTGGCGAGCGACAATGGGTGCCGGTGCTGCACGACTTTTACGAGCCGTTCTCCGCCACGCTGTCTCAAGCGCGGGAGGAGATGCCCACCGTCCAGATGGGCAACGATCCGACCGGTGAATTGTGCCCTCGGTGCGGTCATCCGCTGATCTACAAGTATGGACGCTTCGGCAAGTTCATCGGCTGCAGCAACTTTCCCGACTGTCGCTTCCTCAAGCCGATCCTGGTCAAGATTGGGGTGAAATGCCCAGAGTGCGGGGGCGACCTGGTGGAGAAACGGACACGCCGTGGACGTACGTTCTACGGTTGTGCCAACTATCAGGCCGGCGACGAGAGCTCGTGCCAGTTCGCTTCGTGGAAACGACCGCTAAAGCAGCCTTGCCCGGAGTGCGGCGGACTGCTCACCGAGGCGCGCAAAGGCTGGGCCAAGTGCATCGCCTGTGATGAAGAGTTCGAGATCGCCAGCCTGCCCAAAGTGCAGGCCGAGCCGGTAGCAGCGTGAAGCAGTTTGCACGTGTGGTTGGTGTGGGCATGGACACATTACTGGAACAGTTTCTGACCTACCTGCACGTGGGCCGGAACGCCTCACCCTATACCATCAAGAACTATTGCAACGACATCGGCCAGTTCCTGGATTATTGCCGGGCACACGGGGTAGGCTCGCTGGAGCAGGTAGACCGCTCGTTATTGCGGAGTTACTTGGCGGAATTGGACGCAACGGGCTACGTCAAAGCCAGTATTGCGCGCCGGGTGGCGGAATTGCGCTCCTTCGGCAACTTTTTGGTGCGGGAGGATGTGCTGGAGCGCAACCCTTTCCGTTTGGTCAGCGCTCCTCGTGTTCCCAGGCGGCTGCCGCAATACTTGACGGTGGCCGAAGTAGAGTCATTGTTGGCGGCGACTGATACGTCCACCCCGCTGGGTATGCGCAATAGGGCTATCATCGAGGTGTTGTACGCGGCGGGTCTGCGGGTCAGCGAGTTAGCGGGTATGGATGTGGCGGATGTCGCCCTGGCGCAGGCCCAGGTATACGTGCTGGGCAAGGGAGGCAAAGAGCGCATTGGACTGCTGGGACAGTCAGCGGTGCAGGCGGTGCGGTTGTATCTGAAGGCTGGGCGGCCTGAGCTGCTGGGCCGACAACCGACTAACGCGCTATGGCTCAACCACCGGGGCGGTCGCCTGACGACGCGCGGAGTAGCCCTGATGTTGAGCAAAGCCGGCAAGCAAGCGGGTATTCGCATGGACGTCTCTCCTCACGTTCTGCGCCATTCCTTCGCCACGCATCTCCTGGATGGCGGAGCTGACCTACGCGTGGTGCAAGAACTGCTGGGTCACGCCAATCTCGCCACGACCCAAATCTACACTCACGTCAGCCAAAGCCGGGCGCGGGAGGTTTACATGGGAGCGCACCCACGAGCCAGGGAGTCGGATTTGCCTTAGTCGCCACTTTATGGTAAAGTATTTGTGTACCAGGAGTACCTATGATACAATAGGTGCGTGCGGGCCTTTTGCAAAGTAGTAGACATAGGAAAGGGGACGAAGATGGATACCATCCTGCAACTCGTTCAGCAGCGCGAGGCCCAGATAGGGCTAATCATTGGGGCCGTGCTGGGGCTACTGCTAGGACTAGCCATCGGTTGGTGGTGGTGGCCAGTCGAGTGGACCAATTCCACGCCGGCCAATTTACGCTCCGATTTCCAGAGCGCCTATATTCTCTGGGTCGCAGAGCAATACGCGGAGACCGGTGATCTGGTATGGGCGCGCAGTAAATTAGGCGTGGAATACTGGAAGGAAGGCCAGCTTGCCATGACGCTGGAGCAGTTGGCACAGGAGCAGGGTGGAGAGGAGGCAATTTGGGTGCGAAACCTGGCGCAGTACCTGGAAGTTGCACCCGAAGCCATACCCGCCGAGCCGGAGGTGAGTTTGTGGGATAGGCTGCGCTCCACGGCGATGGTTTGCGGGGTTGGCCTGCTGGTGGTAGCGCTTGTGGGGGGAGGGTTATTCGTCTTCAGCCGATGGCGCAGCCAACGCGCCGCGTTGGAGGTGGAAGGGAGGGGTGTAGGGATAGCCGAAAGACTAGCGCCTGCCGAGGGGGTTCCCTGGGAAGGCGACGGCCCGCCGCTGGTTCAGTTCCCTACCACCTACAAGCTAGGGGACGATCACTACGATCCCTCGTTCAGTATCGAATTGGAGAATGGCGAGTTCATGGGCGAGTGCGGCGTCGGCATCTCGGAGACGATTGGTGTGGGCGCACCCAACAAGGTCACTGCATTCGAAGTCTGGCTGTTCGATAAGAATGACATTCGCACTGTGACCAAGGTGCTGATGTCGGGCTATGCTTTCCACGACGAGGCACTGCACGCCAAGTTGGCGCCCAAGGGCGAGCCGATGCTGGCCAAGGCGGGGGAGGACGTGATCCTGGAGACAAAGACGCTGCGTGTGCAGGTGCGCATTGCAGAGGCAGTGTATGGGGCAGGGAATCTGCCACCCAACAGTTTCTTTGAGAAACTGACGGTAGACCTGTCAGCCTGGGTCAAGCCGGGGGCGGAGGGAGCAAGTCTAGCAGCCGAGGCCGAGTTGCCCATCGAACCGCCCACGCTATAAGTTGACGGGATTGACTCGGATTGGCTGGGGGCTGATCCTGGATTGACTCTGGTGTAGACTGCGTAGATGAACACCCTCGCCGTGACCGCGCGGCGGGGGTGTTTGCTTGGGGGAGTGCAATGCGTCGCCTGTGGCAGGTTTTTCTGGGACTCTTTTTCCGCTTGCTCTACAATGAACTCGCCTGGACCTACGACCTGGTGGCCTGGATGGTGTCACTGGGGCAATGGCAGGCGTGGGGGCGCACGGCGATTCCGCACCTGCGAGAGGATCGGGTGCTGGAACTGGCCCACGGCCCCGGTCACTTGCTGGCGACGATGGCAGAACGGGGGCTGGTCCCGGTGGGGCTTGACCTCTCACCGTACATGGGCCGTCTGGCGAAGCAAAGATTGGGAAAAGGCAGCCTGGCCGTTCCACTGGTGCGAGCCCGTGCGCAGGCGCTCCCTTTCCGTGACGGGGTTTTCGACAGTGCGGTCGCTACTTTTCCCACCGAGTTCATCCTGGACTCCGCCACGCTGCGGGAGGCTGCACGTGTTCTGAGGCCGGCCGGCCGGCTGGTTGTCGTCGCCTGGGTTCGCCTGGGCGAACGCGACCCGCTCTCCCGTTTCATCGGGTGGCTCTATCGGGTGACGGGGCAGGGGGAGCCTGTTCCTAGTAGCAAGGAGGCAACGATAGTAGAAGCAGGGTTCGCTCCACGTACCGCGTGGGAACGGGTCGGCCGTAGCGAGGTGATGCTGGTCGTGGCGGAAAAGAGATAACGCTTGATTGGGGAGATCACACCTTGTGGTATAACTGCAAGTGAGCGCGACCCGCCAATATGAGCTCGGCCCGGGTGGTGAATGGAGCAGAAAGTTCGACGAGAGGGAAGATCTGTGCCTCGGTGATGGGCAGCAGGTCGCCTGGGGTGACTTCGAGAAAGTCGCGCACCTTGGCCTCGGCGGACATGTGGAAGTAACCCCGGCACACGGCCACCGGCGTGTAGGCCACCAGTAGTTCCCGCCGTGCAAGCGTGCGGATCGAAGCGCGGGACTCGGGTGAGATCAAGCAGAGAAGCACGATTTGGGGCTTGCGCACGACGACGTGGGAGTGGGAGATGCCCTTCAGCGGACTCCCGGGTGTCAGTGGTGCCAGGTGGGCGTCGTGGAGCGAGAGGCTATCACGACCGGGACTATTGATAAAGTTGAGCACGGGTCCTATCGTTTCCAATTGACCGCTGAACTGGAAATCGAGGGTGAGTATCTGGACGTCGTGGCGCTGAGTAGGCGGTGCTTGTAACCCCATTGCTTGCTCCTTGTCGTGCTTTGTGGTAAAATAACCCTGCTTGGTGGGTGTGGCCTAATGGTTAAGGCACCTGGTTGTGGCCCAGGAGATTGTGGGTTCGAGCCCCATCACTCACCCCAGGTCGTTGTAGCCGGACTTTGATCCGGCTTTCATTATACACCAATTGCCCCCGTAGCTCAATAGGACAGAGCGTCGGACTTCGAATCCGCAGGTTGCGCGTTCGAATCGCGCCGGGGGCGCCTGGGAAGGTAGACTGAGTATACCACGAAAGATGGGGGCGCGGTAGGAAGCCGCGCCCCCATCTTGTTTGCCCATCTCCGCCACCGCACCTATAGGGATAGATAAAAAGTCCCATGCCCAGGATGGCTTGCTAACGACACCGTCCTGATGTATACTCTAAATGTAGTCACGAGCCTATCCTACAGCCCGGCCTTGACCCCGACCGCAAACCCCGTGTGACGATCCTGTTGGGCTACTACACCTGCACGACCGAGAAGATCGAAGCGTATCACAGAGGGACGCACGATGGACAAGAGGCTGGCAGTACTAACGATTGTGAGCCTGTTGTTGGGCGTCACGACAGTGGTCAGTGCCGCCAGCGCTGCCCGCATCCCCGCGTTGAGCGACGGTAGTCCTGTAAAAGTGCCCCACCTAACCACCATGGCCGGGCAGCTCACGAGCGACAATGTCTTTGTCATCGCCGATGGGCTGGCAGGCCGCACAGATCCGGTCCACTTGGGCATCTTCCACGGCGGCACGCTGACGGAGGACACCACGCTTTTGGCCAGTGACGATCCTTACGTCATCACCGATGACATCGTCGTGCCATCGGGCATCACACTGACCATTGAGCCGAGCGCGACGCTCCAGTTCCAGGCGGACCTTTCGTTGCGCGTGCAGGGGCGGCTCGTGGCGGTGGGTACGTCGTCTCAGCCAGTCGTGCTAACTCGCGATGGCACAGCCCCGTGGGACGAGGTCGTCTTCCGAAACAGCGACGCGGACAACCACATCGCCCACGCGATGGTGGAATACGGGGGTATTGCCGCATACGACTCAAAGTTGTGCGTGGAACACAGTACCATCCGCCACCTGGATGGCTGGAAGACAGGGCTGTATCTGGAGGACAGTGAGGCACAGGTGCTGGATAACGTCATCCACGGCGTGAGCAAAGATGGAATCCACATTGTGGGAGGGGACGTCACCGTGCGTAGCAACCACGTCTACAGCGCGTACGAAGGCATCGAACTAGAGTTCATGATCACGCCGGCGGTGTTGCTCGACAATCACGTTCACGATATCACTGATGACTGCATTGACCTGGATGCCTCGCTGGCAATCGTCGAGCGCAACGAGTTGCACCACTGCGGCGACAAGGGCATCACCATTGGGTATCCCTCTTCCGTGACGCTGGCGAACAACCTGGTCTATGCCAGTATGGAGGGTATCACGGTCGAGGATGGCGCGGTCTCACGCATCGTGAATAACACGGTGGTTGCCAATCAGGTTGGCGTCGGGTTGCACAAGACCCACGAAGAGGAGGGGGGCTTCGCCACGCTGGTCAACTGCATCGTGTGGGGCAACGGGACGGCGTTGGAACTGCGCGATGGGTCCGTCGTCACCGTCACTTACTCCGATGTTGAGGGCGGTTGGCCCGGCGAGGGAAACATCAACGCCGATCCGTTGTTTCGCGCCCCGCAAAGCGATGACTATCGGTTGCTGCCATATTCGCCGTGCGTGGACACGGGCACCCCGCTGGGCGCGCCGGCCGAGGATATCGGGGGAGGTGCTCGACCCTGGGGAAAGGGATACGACCGCGGAGCATACGAGTTACAAGAAGCCGTCTTATACCTGCCTCTCATCTCGCGCAATTATCCGCCTCCCCTACCTCTTTACCGTCTCTACGCCGACCCCGATGACCTGGCCTGGCTGGCGGCTCAGGACCCCTACCAGAACGAGACCATCCCCGCCACCTTCTGCGCTCCCCCCGCTTCGGGGGGAGTTGGAGGGGGGTGTTGGGATGTGGACATCCGCTACCGGGGCGACACCGCTCGCCTGATGCCCAAGAAATGCTGGAAGGTCTTTTTTTCCGGCGCCGACCTCTTTCAGGGTCAAGAGGAGCTGAACCTCAACGCCGACTATGTGGATCAGACCCTGCTGCGCAGTTCCACCGGCTACGATCTCTTTGCCCGCGCGGGTGTGCCCACTCCGCGTGCCGGTTATGCCCGGTTGAACATCAACGATGAGTATTACGGTCTCTTCTCTCAGGTCGAGCAGATTGACGAGTACTTTCTCCACCGGCTGGGCATTGAGATGCACGGCAACCTGTACAAGCCCTTTTACGGCAACCTGGGCCTGGAGGAAAGTGATTGGTGGTACGAATACCATTATCCCAAGAAAACCAACCGGCAAAGCGGTCATAAAGATATAGTCGCCTTCATCGAACTGATCAACTATACGTCCGACGAGCAGTTTCCGGAGACAATCGCGGAGGCGCTGGACGTCAACGGGTGGCTGGACTGGTACGCCGTCAACATCCTCATCGGCAACTTTGAGATGACGAACAAGAACCACTACCTGTACCACGATTTCAGCGCTGACCGCTGGATGATCCTTCCCTGGGACGTGGACATCTCCTTTGGACACAACGAGGGTAGTCCTTACGGGCTTTTCGACCGGGACATCAGTTGGGACAACCCGATAGACACCGGCGCCGACCCGGAAGGCAAGTACAACTGCCTGATTGACCGCATGATGGACGTGCCAGAGTTTCGCTTCCACCACTGCCGCCTTCTGACCGAGTTGATGGCCGACGAGTTCAGCCCCGCCGAGATGTTCCCGCGCATTGACGACACCTTTGCCTACATCTACGACGCCGGGTTGGCCGACCCCAACCGCTGGCGGCCGGACGAGCTTTACGGCACAGCCGGTTTCGAGGACGGCCCGGACGAATTGAAGACCTACATCACAAACCGTATTCCGTTCCTTGAGACGGAGATGGTCACCTTTTGCCCTGGCCTGGCTGTGCCGCTCA
Organism: Anaerolineae bacterium; assembly: GCA_030620125.1. Next base: position 868 of record JAUXFI010000017.1, on the reverse strand, counting down.
CGATCAACGAGTTTTTGGCCGACAATGGTAGCACCATCGCCGATGAGGCCGGCGATTATGACGACTGGATCGAGATCTACAACTCTAGTTCCACGCTGGCCTGGGACCTGGGCGGGATGTACCTGACCGGCGACCTGGGCGAACCGACAAAGTGGCGCATCCCCGACGATACGCTCATCCCGCCGGGCGGCACGCTGCTTCTCTGGGCCGATGGCGAGGAGGACGAGGGGCCGCTGCACACCAGCTTTAGCCTGAGCGGCGGCGGCGGGCAGATCGGCCTCTTCGACCGGGACGTCTTTAGCAACGTCGCCATCTCTGTGTTGACCTACACCGCCCAGGCGACCGACGTCTCTTACGGACGTATGCCTGACGGCAGCGACACCTGGCAATCCTTCACCGCCCCGACCCCAGGTTGGCGCAACGAAGGCCGTCCCCCTTTCATCAGTGGCACAGTCCACACCCCGACCTGGCCTACCAGCAGCGACGACGTCACCGTCACCTCAGTCGTGACAGATGAGGGGGCTATCACGGTCACGTTGTGGTCCCGCACCTTCGCGCCGGGGGCGGAACCGCCGGAATATCAGTCCACGCCGATGCCCGCAGTCGGTGGGAATCTCTACGCCGGCACCATCCCCGCCCACGACGATGGCACCTGGGTGGAGTACTACATCGAGGCGGAGGACGAGGCAGGGATGGTGACCGTGGACCGCCCCGGCTGGCCGCAGGGGGACTACCGCTACATCGTCGGCTGGCAGCGCCCGCCGCTCTACATCAACGAGTTGATGGCGCTCAACACCCACACGCTGGAAGATGAGGACGGCGACGACGACGACTGGATTGAGCTCTACAATGGTGGGTTGGTGGATAT
>JAUXFI010000093.1 GCA_030620125.1 Anaerolineae bacterium | reverse complement strand
TAACGTCCTCTTCGAAGGCGGCGCCGGCGAAACCGTACGCAAAACTCTCATGGAACGCTGCGACCTCCACACCCTGCTGCGCCTACCCACCGGCATCTTTTACGCCCAGGGCGTCAAGGCCAACGTCCTCTTTTTCGACCGCAAGCCCGCCAGCGCAACCGCGTGGACCAAGACGCTGTGGATCTACGACCTGCGGACGAACATGGGTTTCACGCTCAAGCAAAACCCTCTCACGCGTGCCGACCTGGACGAGTTCGTCACCTGCTACAATCCGGTCAACCGGCACGAGCGCACGCCGACGTGGTCGGAGAAGATGCCTCGCTCTGCTCGGCATGACGAGAGCCGTTGGCGCGCCTTCTCCTACGAGGAGTTGATGGCGCGCGACAAGGTCAATCTCGACATCTTCTGGCTGCGGGACAAGTCATTGGAGGAGACGGCCAACCTCCCCGATCCCGACGTGCTGGCGGCGGAGATCGTGGACGACCTGGAGGCGGCGCTGGAGCAGTTCCGCGCGATTGCGGAGGATTTGGGGGAATGAGCTATTACGGGATCGTCACCTTTGCACTGCCCAACATCTCTAGCGGGTGGACGTCAAAGTGCTGCACTCCCCAGACCTCGACGGTGTATGTGCCGGAGGGCAAGCCGGTCAGGTCCGCCGTCACCGCGTAGCCGCACATGCAACGACATACCTCGCCCACGTTGGTCTCAATGATGCGGATAATCTCTCCGTCTCGTCCTGCCGCCAGCGCCAGTTCCGCGCAGCAGACGTAGGATAGGTTCTGCTCCACGTGGATTGCCCCGTTCTCAACGCTGACTTTCAGTTTCGCCCACTCCTGCAAGCTGTCGGGCGGTATGCTCTCGTCGCACGAGCCCGGGTCGAACGACAGGGAAGGCTCGTCGTAGGTAGGGGTCACCTGGTCGCCGGTCTCCAGCGTGCCGCTCCAGACCGTGCCGGCCTGCTGGTGAAACAGGACGCACTCGTAGGACGGTTGCGGCACTATTGGGAAGGTCATCTCCAGGGTCCACTCCCCGCTCCGCCAGGCCCAGGTGGAGCTTCCCAGTAGTCCCGCCGTGGTGATGTCTTGCGAAGCCCATTCTTCCTGCTGGTTCAGGCCAAAGCCGGGGAAGGTCTGGGTCAGATGGGCCAGGAGTGTCTGGAAGGCGGCCTCCGGGGTGCTCAAATCCTCAATGTCTGACCCGCAGATGATCGCCTTCTGCCCTGTCTGGTCGGTGTGGAGATCGTATTGTTCTCCCCCAGCCTCCAGGACGATGCGGTAGCCGGGAGAGATGACCTGGGCGTACATCATCCCTGGCTGGGGGCATCCCAGGCTGGCATCCGGCCAGTTAACCGGTTCGATTGAGAGAACGAGCACTCTATCCGGGGGGACGTTGAGCTCGGTGGCCAGGTATGCTACTGCCGCGGCCGCTATGGGGTCCGTCGGGGGGGCCAGAGGTGAGAGGGGGCTTGTTCCTGGTTCCGGCAGAGGGCTTTCGCTTGGTGTGGGCCGTGCCGGAGTGCTATCTTTAGGGGTTGGCTCAGGGGTTGTCTCAGTGCGCCCTCCGCAGGCCATCAGCACGAGCGCCAGCAGGGACAAAAGGGCCATGTGTCGTATTTTCATCAGTTGTCTCCTATAGTTTGGTTGTTGGATGTTTGGTAGGATGCAGGCTCTTGTCTGTATAGACGTTGTTCAGCAGCCGTTGGTTCCACCGGGCGCTATTATACCTCATTTTGACAAGTTGTCAGCGGCGGCGGTTGGAGACCTTGCCGAGCACCTGCCGCTCACTGCTTTTATTGTTGGTGGCTCACGGGGATAAATATGTGGAAGGGGAGTGCTTCGTAAGCCTGGTTCAGGCTCAAGTAGTCACTGCTCCAGCCGCCGATGGCGTAAATGCTGTTCTGGAACGCGACTACGCCCGGGCTGCGCCACTCTCCTACCAGTGGTGTCTCGATGACGCTCCAGGTATCGTTGTTCGGGTTGTAGCGCTCGTTAAAGCCCAGGTAGCTGGTCCTGCCGCCCCCGCCGATGGCGTAGAGTTGGCCGCCCATGTTGATCAGGCCCAGCCCTGCTCGTCCCACTGTCAGCGGTGCACACTCAGCCCAGGTACTCGCTGCCGGGTCGTAGGTTGTGCAGGTGGTCAGTTCGCGCTCGCCATCGTACCCGCCCACGACGTAGATGAGTTCCCCCAGAGCGGCGGCTGCGGCAAAGCCCCGCCCCGTGGCTGCCGGCTCGCCTTTGGTCCAGGTGTCTGTCTGTGGATCGTAGACGTACACTGTGGTGACGTATCGCGTTCCGTCCCACCCGCCAAAGAGATAGAGCTTTTTCTCCAGCGCGGCCAGCGCATAAGCGCAGCGCGGTTCCGGCAGCGGGCTGGCCTCGCGCCAGGAGTCGGCCAGACTGTCGTACACCTCGACCACGCGCGTGGGAGTGCTCTCGGCATCGCAGCCGCCCGGTACGTACACTTCCGTACCGATCACGGCGGCTGAAACGTAGGCCACCGGTGTGGGCTTGTCACTCCCCGGCGTCCACAAGTCGTCTTTGGGGTCGTATATCTCCACTACAGTCGTGACCTCTTCGGGTGACTTGCCTCCGATGGCCAGGATACTGTTCTCGACGGTGGCAAGCGCCAGGTAGGCCCGGCGGGTGGGCATCTGGGCTCGCTCGTGCCAGGCGGATTCTGTGTTCGATGCTGGCGCGGTCAGGGGTTGTTCTCGCGGTTGATCCAGTGGCAGGTCCGGCTCTGTGGACGCCTGTGGTGTGCTACGGGGCCACGTCACGACTATCATGGCTACTGTGAGCAATAGGGCGGCGATCAGCGCTGCCCGCTTGGGCCAGGGGAGCGGAGGCTCCGGTGCGACTGGCGGAAGCTCGGGCTGGGCCGCAGTGACGTTGCCCTCTGGCGCTCCCTCGGCGCCCTTCACGAACACCCATCCTTCGCGCACGGCGATCATCGTCGCCTCGGTGCGAGATTCGGCTCCCAGTTTGGCGAATGTGTTGCGCAGGTGGACCTTGACGGTGTTGATGCTGATGCTGAGCCGGTAGGCGATCTCACGATTGGTGACGCCGGTTGCCACCAATTGCAGAATTTCGTTCTCGCGCTCGGTAAGGGGTTCGCCGTATTCAGCCATACGCTCTACGTCATCTTGACCACGATATCGGAAAGCACGTTGGCTGCCTCGTCTCCCCGGTCGGCAGCGTTGCTCAGGTGGCGGTAGATCTCACGCAGTTTGAGCATCTCCACTATGTGTTCCACGTCTCGCGGCATGTGGAACAGGTCGGCCAGGGCCTCGCGGTAGACGGTCTCGATGCGGTTTTCCAGTGCCTTGGCCCGCACGGCGTGATCCTCGGCCACGCCAGGATGGTCGGTCAGTCGCTGCACGCCCAAGTGGATTTCGCGGGCAGCGTCGCGCAGCAGCGAGGCCATGCGTCGTAGAAAGTCGTTGGGTTGCACTTCCAGCATGGACATCTCATCCAGCGTCGAGTAGGCATAGTCGAGGACGTCGTCAATGGTACGCGAGAGGGCAAAGATGTCCTCGCGGTCCATCGGCGTGACGAAGGTGCGGTTGAGTTCATCAATCAGGATACGCCGTACCTCGTCGGCCTCTTTTTCAATGCGTGTGACTTCTCTGGCACGCTCCTTGCTTGGCTTGTCGAGGTACTCGACCAGGGCTTCTACTCCCTGTACGGTATAGTCAGACTGCTGTATCAGTAGCTGGATGAAGCGGTCCGGTTTATGCTGGAAGAAGCGTTTTAGCCAATTCATGTTTTTCTCCTGGGTTGCAGCGTGAATGGATTATACTACAGTGGCGGACATAGGCAAGGACAATGCGCCGAGGTGGGTCAGGAGGATAGGGTCCACAGGACGATCTCGGGTGGGGCGAGGAAACGGGCGCGTGGAGCGCCCATGCCCTCCATCCCCAACCCACGGCTCACGTAGAGTGTCGTGCCGCCTTCCTCGTACCGGCCCATCTCGTAGCGCTTCCAGTAATCGGAGCTGGTGATGAGCGCGCCGAAGAGGGGCAGGCGTATCTGCCCGCCGTGGGTGTGACCGCACAGGTAGAGGTCAATGCCCAGCTTTGCTGCCTCCGGCATCAGGTCGGGAGAGTGATAGAGTAGCAGTGTGAACTGATCCGGGGGATGGCTATTCATCAGGCGACGGAGGCGGGGTGCGTCCAGGTGGCGCTCGCGGGTGCAGCGCAGTCCAGTTATTTGCAGGTTGTGACCCTTGAGGTCCAGTTCTTCAGTCCTGTCCAGCAGCCAGGTGAGGGGCAGGTCCTCAAAGATGGCCGGTACAACGTCGGAGTGATCCACCGGCGGGCTGCCGGTGATGGCGTAAACAGGGCCACGGGTCATTTCACACAACCGTGCCAGCAGGTCGCGCGTCTCAGCCTGGGCGCGGGTGTCGTGGATGAGCGAGAGGTTGAGGTAGTCGCCGGTGAGGACGGTGACGTCGGGGGCCAATTCCTCGACCAGGCGGAGCAACTCTTGCTCGCGAGGGGTGATGTGCTCGACGTGCAGGTCGGTGATGTGGAGCAACCGCAGGGGCACGTGGCCCTCGAGTTTGGGGGAGTGCAGTTCGGCCTGCGTGACCCCGATGCGGAAGGGCTCAATCCAGGTGGCGTAGAGGAAGGCGGCGGTGATGGTCAGGTCCAGCGCGGCGGTGAGCAGCAGGCCAGGCCCGGTCGCCCAGAGCAGGCCGACCACGAAGGCAAGGAGCGCGCGGCCAAGCGCCAGCGCCAATAGCGGCGGGGTGATGGGGCCGAAGGACCGTCCCAGGCGGGGTAGTAGCGCCAGGCTGGCCCCGTCGGCGAGGGTGAAGGCCAGTGACAGGAGGGTGACCGGGAGACGGAGGTCGCCCCAGGGCCAGCACGCGATGGCGGCCAGTGCCAGCCAGGCGGGTGTGAGCGCCAGCGGACGGATGCGCCCCGTCAGATCGGTAAGGACGAGGGCCACGTGCAACAGGCGAGCGTAGTAGCCCGACGGGCGGAGTTGAATGTTCCTGCCCTCGTGCTCCGTGTCCGAGGTTGACGTGGAGGGCGCTTTCTGGTGTGGCAAGTTCAATGGTTTGTGTGTCCCGTGTGTTAGATGACGGGTGGTTGTTTCGTCGTCTTTGGGCGGGAGCCCTCGAGGGCGTCGCGCAGGACGTCGGGGACATTGGTGATGATTCCGTTCACGCCCAGGCCAATGAGGCGGCGCATCTCGTCCGGGTCATTCACCGTCCAGGTGTTCACCCGGTAGCCGCGCCGTCGCGCCCAGGCCACGTAGCGCGCATCTACCATCGTGTGCTCGGGGTGGCGTGCTTCGTGGTGGACCAGGGGGGCCAGCCAGGCACGGCGCAAGGGTAGCGACAGGTCGGGGGCGTAGAGCAACCCCACTGGGATGTAGGGAGCGATTTTTTTGGCCCGCCGCAGGGAGAAGGGGTTGAATGACGACAGCAGCACGCGATTGCCTGCAGCGTGTCGCTCAATCTGGGCGATGACCGCTTGCTCCAGGCCGCCGTCACACGGGCTGAAGCACTTTAGTTCGATGTTCAACAGCAGCCGGTTTCCCGTGGCCTCCAGTACCTCCTCCAGTGTGGGGATGCGTTCGCCGGCAAAGGCTGGATCGAAGTGGGAGCCAGCATCGAGTTGCTTGAGTTGAGCCAGTGTTTTCTCCGCCACCCGGCCGCTGCCACCGGTGGTGGTGTCCACGGTAAAGTCGTGGATGACCACCGGCACGCGGTCAGCCGAGAGTTGGACGTCGAATTCGATGCCATCAGCTCCCAGTTCCACGGCTTTTTCGAAGGCAGCCAATGTATTGGGTGGCGCGGCGGCGCTGGCTCCGCGATGGGCAATGTTCAGCACCTGCTCGTGGTCGAACAAGTTCATCAGATCTCGACAAAGTAGGCTTCGCAGGCACGGTCAATCAGATCCTTGCTCAACGTGGCCGGTATGTTCAGGTAGCGGGCGATGTCTATCATTTGATCCACGATGTCGCGGGGGTGGCAGGCGCGCTTCGCGCGGTTGGGTTTGAGATAATGCTCCTGGATCAGGTAGGCCAATGCCCGGTTGTCGCAGGGCACGTCTTTGTTTTTACATACTCGTCGGAAAATCTCGCGATACTCGTCCCAGGAGGGGTCTTTGATCTCAATCTTGTGACGGATGCGTCGTAGGAACGCTTCGTCCACCAGGTCGCGGGGGGCCAGGTTGGTCGAAAAGACGATCAGAACATCGAAGGGGACTTCGATCTTGCGGCCAGTGTGGAGGGTCAGGTAATCCACCCTCTTTTCCAGTGGGACGATCCAGCGGTTGAGCAAGTCACGTGGCCGGGCTTGCTGGCGGCCAAAGTCGTCAATTAGCAGCATGCCACCATTGGCCTTCATCTGGAAAGGGGCCTCGTAGTATTTGTTGTTCCCATCGTATACCAGGTCGAGCGTCTCCAGGGTCAGCTCACCCCCGGTGATGACGACGGGTCGCTGGATGCACATCCAGCGCGGGTCGTGATTTCGGCCAGCGGCGGGTGGTTTCTCAGCCAGCATGTGGTTGATGTTGTCAAAGACCCTGATGACTTGACCTCCTACCTCTATCGCGTAGGGGATGTACATTGCATTGCCCAATATCATCCTGCCGATGCTTTCGGCAATGGCGGTCTTGCCATTGCCTGGATGGCCAAAGAGAAAGATGGAGCGACCCGAATTGACTGCCGGGCCCAATTGGGAGAAGGTGCTTTCGCCGAGGACCAGGTGGGACAAAGCCTGGCGCATTGTGCGCTGGTGAACAGCGATGGCACTCAGCGTCTGGCGACGCAACGCTTCGGTGTAGGCCTCTAGCGTGACGGGCGCAGGGCCAGCGTATTGGCTGCGGGCGAGCGCCTCGCGTGCCATATTGCGCCCTTTCTCGGCGATGGCGTACTGGTAGGCTGCCTCTGCGAATCCTCCGGCCCCTTTCACTTCACATAGTTTCTCGCGTTTGAGAAACTCGAGCACCTGGTCTACCACGCCGGGGTAGGGGAGTTTCACGCGGTCGGCCAGTTCGTATCCTGAAAGGTTTCCCTCAAAGTACATGATCTTGAGCGCCAGGTCGGTCAGGAATCCCAACCCCAGCCCTGTCTCTTTGATCGAGGTTGGTATTGGTGGTACGAAGACTGTTGGCGCTGAACCAGTTGATGCGCTCCGTTTCATGTTCCCACACTCCTGTCTGATTTCTAGCGGTTGCTTTCTACCAATTATACTACAGTGTCCAGAAGGGGTAAAGGGGAGGATTGTCCAGTCGCTGCTGTATTCGTGCTTGACATTTAGAGTTCTATCTCGTATAATCGGCGCATAGGTACGGCGACGTAGCTCAATGGCAGAGCAGGGGACTCATAAGCCCTTGGTTCCCAGTTCAAATCTGGGCGTCGCCATCTGCTTTCGGAACCTTGCCCCGGTTTTGTTTGGGGGCTTGGCGAGGGATAGCCTCATCAGCAGGAGAGAAGTTTGCCCCCTCCTTACCTGGTCGCCCTAGTCTCCCATCCTCAATCTGTTCGCTGACAATCAGAATCTCCTCGCCAGCCCAGGCTGGGGCCACCCCGGATTACCCGCAGATGAAGCCTGGCTTTCTACGTCGAGACGCTCAACAAGAATACTGGGTATGGTCATCGTTTGGGCCACCTCGTTTCCAAGACTCCAAGCCCCCGTCACGGGGGCGGGTCTACAGGACGAATCTCGCCCAAGACGCCCCCGAGAC
>JAUXFI010000097.1 GCA_030620125.1 Anaerolineae bacterium | reverse complement strand
CGAAGGTTTAGTGGGAACTTGCGGGCCAAAAGTGTCTTTGCCTACCGAAAGTTGCCCCGGCGACAAGGCCATTCGCAACCTTCGCAAGGGGGGCCGAGTGGTTACAGCCCGCCGCTGAATGTTTGCCCCTTCAAGATCAGAGCAGTTTGTAGTACTTCATCAAGGCCCATCCAAAGAGGCGCGAGGGCATGATTTTCTTGAGCGTGACCGCGATTCTCTCTGTCACAGGGCCGATTGGATAGCGGAGACGAGGTGACGGGTCATTCACGATGCGTTCGAGAAGGTGAGCGAGCTTGTCAGGAGAAGGCCCACCGGTTTCGTCGCTCTCAATGACTCTCAGGGCGTTGTTGAATTTTTCCAGGTAAACCGGGTTCTGCTGGGATGTGGAGGTCTTGCGGCGATGAGCCGTAAACTGAGTGTGAAAGTCGCCCGGCTCAATGAGCACGACGTGGATGCCAAACGGCCGAACTTCTAAACTCAATGCCTCGGTCATGCCTTCTACGGCGAATTTGCTGGCGCTGTATAACCCCTGAAAGGGAGTTCCAATCAAGCCGGCGATTGAGCTGATGTTCACGATGTATCCTGAACGTTGTTTCCTCATGATGGGAAGAACTGCTCGACAGATTCGCAAAACGCCGAAAAAGTTCGTCTCAAACTGAGACTTGGCTTCCTCGATGGAGGTATCCTCGACAGATCCCGCGATCCCGAATCCGGCGTTGTTTACCACAATGTCCAATCGTCCTTCGCTCTCCAGGATAAAATCAACCCCGCGCCCGACAGAGGGACCGCTGTTGACGTCCATCTGGATCATTTCAAAAGGCGCGGAGGTGCCAGGCTCCATCTTGGGCATATCCGCTGTTCGAGGCGCTGCGTGGCGACTGGTACCATACACGCGATAACCCCGTTGGTGCAGATGGTTGGCGCAGGCCTGGCCGATACCTGACGATGCTCCAGTTATCAAAACGACTCGTTTGTTGTCCTTGTTCATAATAGCTCTCCCATTAACTCTCCGAGCCCAGGAGAGCGGCGTCTTCCTGTTGCGCCAGGCGGCGGCCCTTCTCGATGTTCACCCGTGTCAACAGGTAGATCCCGACCAGGAAGAGCACGATCAGGCTCAGGACTGCCGGGCGGCTGCTGTCAAACGCTGTCGCAGCGGCTGCGAAGAGCAGCGGGCCAATGATCGCCGAGAACTTTTCCATCACGCCGTACAGCCCAAAGAACTCGCCGCTCTTGGCCGATGGGGACATGCTGGAATACAGGCTGCGGCTGAGCGCCTGGCTCCCTCCCTGCACGATCGCCACCATCCACGCCAGGAACCAGAACTCGATCACCGCGTTGAGGAAGAATCCCCAGATGGCAATCGCGGAGTATACGGTCAGCGCCAGGATGATACTGCGCCGGGTATCCAACTTTTCGACCACGCCAGAGAAGAGCGTCCGCCCCAGGAGCAGCGCGAATACGGCTCCGACCACTTCCAGGGCGAGGATCAGGCCGATGATCGTAAGCAAGTTGCTCTGGCGAATCGGCGGCAAGACCTTGGCCTGGGCAAACGTCATCAGGCCACTCTGGCTGTTCGCGTCCATTTCGCCGGTGTTGACCAGGCTCAGAATGTGCTGGCCTGGCTCGTCGGCCGTTATCGTCCTGCGCACCCCGTAGCGGATGGTCGCGTTGTAGCCGTCAATGGTAAGCGGTTCACCGGTGTCTTCGTCGAGGAGCGGTTGCCCATCCATTCCGACCGCCCAGATGCTGTGATCCGGGCCGGCGCTGTAGGTGATCTCGATCTCTTGCCCGGTGAAGGCAAAGTCGTATCGCGCCCCTGTTTCGCCGGTGACGGCATAAGTGACGTCGGTATCCGCGCGCAATTCGTCCGCCGGAACGGTGACCATCTCCCACGCGCCTGTGTAGGTCAGCGTGTCCTCCTGGGCTGGGTATATCCCTTCGCCGACGTTGCTCCCGATGGTCTCATAGGGTGGGAGTGGTGCGCCTGTGACCTCGTCCGGCAAGTTGTGCACGCTGACGACGCCGACCAGTGGTAAGCAGATCAGGTTGAATAGAATAAAGGCCAGGAACAACGGGCGGCGTTTCTCGGCCGGGCTGGGCAAACGCCCAAAGATCAAGCTGAATGGGATGCCGACGAACTGCACCAGCAACAACGCCAGGATCATTTCGATGGAGCCAAAGCCAAGTTCCGCGCCATAGATCGCCGACACGCTGATGATCGTGCCGATGCCGTCGTTGTAGATGAGAAAAGCGATCAGGTACTTGAACAGCTCGCGGTATTGCCGCATATCCTTGAAAGTTTCCCTCAATCGCTTAAAGCTGACTGTGATGACGTTCTCGCCGGGGGCCAGCGTGGCGGTGGCTGCGGGCGGTTCTGGCACGCGGCTGAATATCGGTATTGAGAAGACTGCCCACCACACGGCGACGCTCAGGAAAGAAAAGCGCGGCCCCCACGTGCCTGGTAGAAACTGGATCATGGCCACGTTGATCGCCAGCAGCAATCCTCCGCCGAGGTACCCCGTCGCGTAGCCGCGTGTGGAGACGCGGTCTTGGTCTTGCTCTTTGGCAACGTGGGGCAGCAGCGCGTCGTAAAAGACGTTGGCGGCTGTAAAGCCGACCCGCCCGACCATAAACAGGATCGAGGCCAGAAGCCAGTCGCCGGTATCCACCAGCACCAGCAACCCCGTGCCGACTGTACCCAGCCCGACGAAAATCGCCAGGAAACGTTTTTTCCCGCGCATCACGTCGGAGACGGTGCCGAGGATCGGCGAGATGATGGCGGCAATGAAGAGCGAGAGGCTGATGCCGGTGCTCCAGTAGGCGGTCGCCCTGGCCTCGCTCGGCAGGGTTGCCCCGGCGACCTGGCTGTAGTAGATGGGCAGCACCGCGGCCAGGATCGTCGTGGCGAAGGCGCTGTTGGCCCAGTCGTACATGCACCAGGCGTTCACTTTTTTTCGATAGGTATGATTTGTGTCTGACTGTGAGGGCACGATTGTCTCCTTTCGCGATCTGCTAGGGTAGGTGAGGACGAAAACTCGAGAGCCGACTTTGGCGATTGGTTACTACTACTCAGTCACCCTTGCGAAGGTTGCGAATGGCCTTGTCGCCGGGGCAACTTTCGGTAGGCAAAGACGCTTTTGGCCCAAAGGTTATTGTCAAACCTTCGCAAGGGTTCTCCCGCCTGAGTAATAACGGCGATTGTACCACAACAGTCAACAGGTGCAAAATGCTGCTGCGGCGTAGTGGGGGATTGTGCAGGTCAAGATAACGCAGAGTGACTTGTAGCAAAAGAGAGGCCGCCCACTGGGGGCGGCCTCATCACTCTATTCTGTTGTGTGGCTGGCTAGCGCAGGGATGGAGCGGTTTTGGCCTCCGCTCTCACCGCGACTATGCCACCTTGCGGGCCCTCAGCCAGTCCCGGCCCCAGAGCCAGAGCGCGCCCAGGCCCAGCAGCACGGTGATCAGCGTTATGAGCCACCCCAGCAAGGGGATGGCGGTGATGACGAAGAAGATGAACACGCCTAGTAACATGGGCCACCAGTTGTGCTCGGCTGCTGTGGACTTGAAGAATCTAAAGACCATTTGTCCGAGCAGCAGGCTGATGACGATCTTGGTGACGTAGACCCAGATGATATTAAAGCTGAATGTTACTGCGCCCATGACGATTCCGCCCAGCGCGATGAACTTTCCCGCCAGTTCGCCCAGGGTCACGACACCAAAGACGACAGCCAGCAGCACTGTAGCGATGACGAGCACCAGCATCAGCATCACGAATGCGGCGATGGTAACTATGCCCCAACCCAGGCTCGGCAGTGGCTTGGCCTGTACGAAACCAGCGAGCTGGCGCATCCAATTGGGCACGGTCGCCATCAAGGCTATTCCGACGAGCAGCAGGGTGATCAGGCGGCGCAGTTGGTCTACGAACCATCTGCCCGCGCGAGCGACTAGCGGAGGTACTGCCGCTTCTGCTTCTCCCCCTACCGCGACTTTGGGGGCGTAGCGGGTGAAGGTGCTCTCTCCGGCGACTGCGCCCTCCGGGATTTCACTCTCGGCGTCGGCAGTATAGTTCAGATTGCCGCCGATGCTGGCCCCCTCGTCTATGGTCAGGCCGGCAGGGACCGAGGGAATGGGCGGGATGGTAGTGAAGAAGGGGAACTCGGATGGCATTCCTGGCGCAGGTTGGTCTCCGCTCACGTCCACGTCCGCGTCTCCCTCAATGTCGCCGGCGATCTCCACCGCGCCCCCGTAGAGGTCGGCGTTTCCCACCACGTTGCCAGCCAGCAGCGCCTGGTAGCCGGCAAAGAACAGGTCGCCACCGACGTTGGACCCGCTTTCATTCTCCAGGCTGAATCCGACCGCGATGAGGTCATCCCCCACTTCGTCGCCGACGAGCACCGCGTAGCCACTGGTGCGGACATCATCCCTCACCGTGCCATTGATGACGATGCTCCGTCCCACTGCCCAGAGGTCGCCTTCCACGGTACCGTTGATCTCGATGGCGCCACCAGCGACGATCAGGTCGCCCTTGACGGTGCCATCCAGGACGAACTTGCCGGCGCCGACGTAGAGATCGTCGTCAATCACCTCGTCGGCTGCGATGGTGATCGTGTCCCCGGTCCGGCCCTCAAAAGCCAGTGCCGTGGGGACGGCGAGGGAGAGGGTCAGCAGGGCCAGGCACGTTATAGCCAGCAACCTACGACCGCGTGTACTCAATCTGTTCATATCTATGCCTCCTTTTTTTGATCGCTGAATCGGATTACGCGCGATGATATGCAAGGTTGGGTGTACGCTGCGCGGGTAACATTATACAGTACATTCCGATGTGGACAAGTGGAGGCGACCACCGGGTTGATCGAGGTCTGTGGGGTGTGCCCGGTGGGTTTGGTATCGGTGGGGATTTGTGCTACAATCGGGCTTGGGGTGGGTAGAACAGGAGTAGTGTGAATCGCAGAGAGTGGCGCTGGATCGCATCGGTGACGCTGGCGTTGGTGATCGCCAGCAGCCTGCCCTACCTCATCGCCTGGGCGGTGACGCCGGAGGACGCGCACTTTACCGGGCTGCTGGTCAATCCGTTGGATGGGCACTCGTATATCGCCAAGATGCGCCAGGGGCTGGATGGCTCGTGGCGCTTTCGTCTTGCCTACACCCCTGAGCGGCACGATGGCGCACCGGTGTATCTGTTTTATCTGTTCCTGGGGCACGTGGCGCGATGGACGGGCCTGTTGCTCATCGTGGTCTACCACACAGCGCGGGTGATGGGCGGCGCGGCGATGCTGCTGGCGCTCTACGCGCTGGCTTCCAGGCTCAGCGACGATGTGGGCGAGCGACGCGCGATGTTTCTGCTGGCAGCGCTGGGGTCGGGGCTGGGCTGGCTGGTGGGGGCAATGGGTACCATGACGTCCGACCTGTGGGTGCCGGAGGCGTTTCCCGCTTACGCGCTGCTGGCAAATGCGCATTTTCCACTCGCAATCGGGTTGATGGTGGGGATCGCCGTGTGTGGGTTACGGATTGCAGATTGCGGATTGCAGGTCGCAGGGTTAGCGATTGGGGCAGTGGTGCTGGGAATAATTCAGCCGTTTGGGTTGGTGTCGGTGTTTGGAGGTCTGGGGGTGATGCTGTTGGCGCGAGCGGTGCGTGAGGGGTGCGTGCCGTGGCGGGCGGGTGCCTGGGTGATTGCGGTTGGAGCGGTGGCGTCGCTCTATCCGCTGTACATGCAGTGGGCAATGCGCTCCGACCCTGTGCTGGCGATGTGGAACGCGCAGAACGTGACGATGTCGCCGCCGCTATGGGACTGGGCGCTGAGTTACGGGCTGGTACTGGCACTGGCTGTGATGGGTACCGTCTTTGCGGCGCAGCGCGGCTCCGACGGCGACTGGCTGCTGTTGGGCTGGGCCGGTGTGACGCTGGTGGGGATGTACCTGCCGCTGCCCTTGCAGCGCCGGCTGAGCCTGGGGCTGGGCGTGCCGCTGGGGTTGCTGGCAGGGATGGGATGGTGGAGGGCGGTACGCTCATGGATCAAGGCCCGCAGGCGCGGGTTGTTGCAAGGGCTGGTGATAGCCTTCTGCGCGCTCACGCCGGTCTTTCTGATGCTGGTAACGTTGCTGTCACCGGCTAGTAAGCCGTGGTTCTACCTGAGCGGTGAGGAGTGGGTCGCGTTGGAGTGGCTGCGGCAGGAGGTGTCCCACGACCAGGTGGTGTTGTGCGCGCCCCAGACTGGGATGTTCGTGCCGGCCTGGGCCGGGCAGCGCGTGGTCTACGGCCATCCCTTCGAGACGGTGGACGCGGAGCGGCGGGAAGCGCAAGTTGAGACGTACTGGGCCGGCGAGATGAGTCCGGCGGAGCGGGAGGCATTTCTGCGGGAGAATCGCGTGGGGTACGTGTTGGTCGGGCCGAGGGAGTTAGGGATTGGAGATTGGGGATTGGGGATTGGGGAGTTGGTGTTTGAGGCGGGGGATGTGAAGGTGTATGGAGTGGCAAGGTGACAAGGGGACGGGGAGACGAGGTGACAAGGGGACAAGGTGACAAGGGGACAAGGGAATTGTTCATTGTTCATTGTTCATTGTTCATTCTAGCATTGGCGCTGCTTTGGCCGGTGGTAGTGCATCCAGACTGGTGGATCTGGACGCCGGGGGCGGAGCACTCGGATTTGGCGGTGACGCATTGGCCGAGCGCTCACTTCACGCGGCGGGCGCTGTGGGAGTACGGGCAGTTCCCGCTGTGGCGGCCCACGATTATGAGCGGAACGCCCTTCGCGGCCAATCCGCTGGCGGGGCTGTATTATCCGCCCAACTGGCTTTTTCTGTTCCTCCCCTGGTTGCCGCTGGAGGTGGGGTTTACCCTTTCGGCGCTGGCGCACTTGTGGCTGGCGGGCGCGGCGATGTACGCGCTGATGCGGCGCGGCTTTGGTGCGGGCGTGTGGGGGGCGCTGGTGGCGGCGGTGGCCTACGAGGCGTCGCCCAAGCTGCTGGCCCACCTGGGCACGGGGCACGTGGGGTGGACGCAGGCGTGGGCGTGGTTGCCGGTGGTGGTGTTGTGCTGGGTGCGAATCAGCGCATCAACGAATCAGCGAATGGGCGGGTGGGCAGTGGGGGCGGGAGTGGCGTTGGCGGTGCAGTTTTGCGCGGACGCGCGGATGGCGGCGTATACGTTGGTTGCTTGTTGCTCATTGCTCGTTGCATGGATACTGGATATTGGATATTGGAGATTGGAGATTGGATGCTGGAGATTGTGGGTGAGGCAGTGGAAGAAGGGGATTTGGGCTTTGGGCTTTGGGCTTTGGGATTTATCATCTGTCATTTCCTTCCTGGGTCTGACTGCCTGCCAATGGCTGCCGCTGGTGGCGCTGCTGCCGGAGACGACGCGGGGTTCGATGACGCTGCACGACGCGGCGGTGTGGTCTCTGCCCTGGCGCTATCTGGTAGGACTGCTACTGGCCAATCACGGCGGCTTCCACGAGTGGATGACCTACGTTGGCGTGAGTACGCTGGTGCTGGCGGGGGTGGGAGTGGGGGTGTTGCGGCGGAGGCGGGAAGAGCGGTGGTTGGTTGGCTGGCTAGTCGGTCTGTTGGTGGGGGCGGCGTGGTTCAGCCT
>JAUXFI010000063.1 GCA_030620125.1 Anaerolineae bacterium | reverse complement strand
CTGCGAGCCTTGATAAGCACCGCCCAATAACCAATATCCAATAACCAGCCTCCAGCCTCAAGGAGCAGCATGCCCCAAAAGAAAAAACTGGTACTGATTGACGGCCACGCGCTGGCCTACCGCGCCTTCCACGCCTTGCCGGAGGACATGAAAACCTCGCAGGGTGAACTGACCAATGCCATCTACGGTTTCACCTTGATGCTGCTCAATGTCCTGCGCGAAGAACAACCCACCCACGTCGCCGTCACCTTCGACAAGGGGCGCACCTTCCGCCACGACGTGTACCCCGACTACAAAGCCCATCGCGCCAAGATGCCCGACGAGATGCGCCCCCAGATGGCCCGCGTCCGCCAGGTGGTGGAGACTCTGGGCATCCCCGTCTTTGAGCAGGAAGGATACGAGGCGGACGATCTGTTGGGGACGCTGGCCCGCCAGGCGGGAGAACAGGGGGTAGACACGCTCATCGTCACCGGCGATATGGACCTCCTGCAATTGGTGGACGAACACACCCACGTCCTCACCTCCCGCTGGCGCTTCTCCGACACGGTGACCTACGACCTGGAGGGCGTGCAACAGCGCTACGGGCTGTCCCCGGTCCAACTGGTGGACCTCAAGGCCATGATGGGCGATAAATCCGACAACATCCCCGGCGTGCGCGGCGTCGGCGAGAAAACCGGCGTCAAGCTGCTTCAGCAGTACGGCTCATTGGAGGCAATCTACGAGCACCTGGACGAGGTTCAGGCCCGCTTTCGGAACAAGCTGGAAGCAGAGCAAGACGTGGCCTTCCTCAGCCGCCGCCTGGCGACCATTGTGTGCGACGCGCCGGTACAACTCGACCTCGATACCTGCCGCGCGCGCTCCTTCGACCGCGAGCCGGTGATGGACCTGTTCCGCGAGTTGGAGTTTTATTCGCTGGTCGAGCGGCTGCCGGGGCCAGAGGCCTGGTCGGGAGACCGGCCCCAGCAGGGGCCAGCGGGAGCATCCCACCAACTCAGCCTGTTTGGTGGAACGCCCGCCACCACATCATCCACAGAGGCTCCCAGCGCCGATTACCAGATTATCACCGACGAGGACGCCCTCAACCAGTTGGTGGCGCAGTTGGAGAGCGCCCCTGCCCTGACACTCGACACCGAGACGACCAGCGCCGATCCTATGCAGGCCGAACTGGTCGGCATTGCCCTCACCGGTGGGCCCAGGCGCGGCTACTACATACCAATCGCGGCTCCGCCCGGCGACCCGCAACTGGAGCCAGGGATCGTGCTCAAGGCGTTAGCCCCGTTACTGAACAACGCCGAGAAGCCCAAATACGGCCACAACCTCAAGTATGACCTGATCGTGTTGGAACGAGCTGGAGCGCGGCTGGAGGGCTTGGCCTGTGACACGATGATCGCCGAGTGGCTCATCAATCCAGCCTCCAAGAACCTGGGTCTCAAGAACCTGGCCTGGGCGCGGCTCAAGCAACAGATGACTCCCATCGCCGCCCTCATCGGCAAGGGCAAAGGGCAATTGACCATGGATCAGGTACCCGTTGCTCAAGTGGCTCCTTATGCCTGTGCCGACGTGGACATGACCCACCGGCTGGTGATCGTCCTGGAGGCGGAGTTGAAGGAAAAGCACCTCTGGTCGCTCTTCACCGAGGTGGAAATGCCGTTGATACCAGCGTTGGCGGCGATGGAGATGAACGGCGTGCAACTCGACGCAACATTCTTGGGGCGCATGTCCGAAGAACTGGCCGTCCGCCTGGGCGAGCTAGACGCGCGCATCCAGGAGATGGTGGGCTACGCCTTCAACGTCAATTCGACCCAGCAACTCTCCGATGCCCTGTTCAAGACGCTGGGACTGCCCACGCAAGGATTGCGGCGCACGAAATCCGGCCACTTTTCGACGGCGGCCAGCGTATTGGAGAGACTGCGGGGCAAGCATGCCGTGATTGACCTCATCCTGGAGCAGCGCGGGCTGGCCAAGCTAAAGTCCACCTACGTGGATGCGCTGCCCCGGCTGGTCAACCCGCACACCGGCCGGCTGCATACCTCGTACAAGCAAACCGGGACGGTGACGGGGCGACTGAGCAGCAGCAACCCAAATTTGCAGAACATTCCCATCCGCACGGAACTGGGACGGCAGGTGCGGCGGGCCTTCGTCGCCGAGCAAGGCTGGAGGCTGATCGCCGCCGACTACTCGCAGGTAGAGTTGCGCGTGATGGCCCACATCTCCGGCGACGAGGGATTGCTGAGCGCTTTCGCTCGCGGTGAGGACGTCCACGCCAGCACAGCCGCCGCCATCATGGGTGTTTCGCTCGCGGAAGTGACCCCCGACATGCGGCGCGTGGCAAAGGCCGTGAACTTTGGCCTTTCCTACGGCCAGACCGCCTACGGTCTGGCCCAGGCGACCGACCTGACGCAGGCCGAGGCCGAGGACTTTATCAAAGCTTACTTTGAGCGCTTCCCCAAAGTGCGGGAGTACATTGACACCACCAAGGCGCTCGCCACGCGGCAGGGGTACGTGGAGACGTTGCTAGGTCGTCGCCGCTACTTTCCCGAGTTACAGCCGGGCGGCAAGGCCCCCCACAACGGGCGCCAGGCCGCCGGGCGCATGGCGATCAACGCACCCATACAAGGAACCGCGGCCGACATCATCAACATCGCCACGATCCGCCTCCACCGGGCGCTCCGGGAACAGCGACTGCGGGCGCGGATGATCCTGCAAGTACACGACGAACTGGTCGTCGAAGCACCGGAGGAGGAGATGGCGACCATTGCGCCCTTGATGCGCCGGGTCATGGAGGGCGCCTTCGACCTCAAGTCCCCCCTCAAGGCCGACCTCAAGGTGGGGCGGAATTGGGAAGAGATGGAGTAGGACAAGACGCCACCTTGTTCTACCAGGCTATTTTCAGAACAGGAGGAAAAATGCCAGAGTTCACAACTGCAGCACAGGCGTTAGAGACACTACCAGGGTCAGTTGACCCCCAGAAACTGACCGACATGGATGCTGTCGTACTATTCGACCTTTCCGGTGATGGGGGTGGGCAGTGGACGGCGACCGTTGCCGACAACCAGATCAGCGTCGTCGAGGGGGCCGCAGCCGTGCCCTCCGTGACGCTAAAGATGGCAGCCGCCGACCTGGTCGCGCTGGTCAACGGCGACCTGAACCCGATGGCTGCCTTTATGCAAGGCAAGCTCAAGGTCGAAGGGGACATGTCTGCAGCGATGAAACTGCAGGCGTTCTTTGGCTAGAGTAAGCGTTCAGGCCATCTTCCCGGAAGCTCCAATGCAATGAGTCTCAGCCACCCCGGCCTGACAGCGTGTTTGGAAAGTCACAAGAAAGCAACCTTGCGAAGGTTTCGAGACAGATTTTGGGCCAAAAGAGCCTGCGTCCGGCAGGAACTGGACCAATTTCAAGGCACTTGGAACCTTCGCAAGGTTAGCGCCGACTTTTAGAACACGCTCTGAGCAGTTACGGTGGGTGATGTTTCTCCACCTTTGGTGGGGACTTTAAGCGGAGGTGCGGTGTGAATGTCAAGAGGAGGCTTGCCCCCGTCACCCTACGGGCCGACTTTCCCATCCTGGCGCGGGAGGTGCACGGCAAACCTCTCGCCTATCTCGACAGCGCCGCCTCGGCACAGAGGCCGCAGGTGGTGATCCAGGCTTTGGACGAGTTCTACCGCGCCCACTACGCCAACATCCACCGGGGGGTGCATACCCTCAGCGAGGAGGCGACCGCTGCCTACGAAGGAGCCCGAGACAAAGTCGCCGCGTTCATCAACGCGCCGGACCGTCGTGGTGTGATCTTTACCCGCAACACGACGGAGGCGATCAACCTGGTGGCCTACGCCTGGGGTCGGGCCAACGTGGGGCCGGGTGATCGTATCGTCGTCACCGAGATGGAACATCACAGCAACCTGGTGCCGTGGCAATTGCTCGCGCGGGAGGTCGGGGCCGAACTGGCGCACGTATCCGTGACCGGCGAGGGACGGCTCGACCTGGCATCTCTCGACCGGTTGCTGCAAGGGCCGGTCAAACTGGTCGCGTTCACGCACGTCTCCAACGTGCTGGGCACGCTAACCCCGGCGCAGGAGATCGTCGCCCAGACCCACGCGGCTGGTGCGCGGGTGCTGGTGGACGCAGCGCAGAGCGTGCCCCACCTGCCGGTGGACGTCGAAGCGTTGGACTGCGACTTTCTGGCCTTCTCCGGCCACAAGATGTGCGGGCCGACGGGCATCGGTGTGCTCTACGGCCGCCCGGAACTGCTGGAGGAGATGCCGCCTTTCCTCACCGGCGGCGGGATGATCAACCGGGTTGGGCGTGCGGAGGCGAGCTGGAATGACCTGCCCTGGAAGTTCGAGGCCGGCACTCCAGCTATCGCCGAGGCGGTGGGGCTAGGCGCGGCGGTGGACTACTTGAGCGAGGTGGGGATGGAAGCGGTGTGGGCACACGATCAGGAGTTGGCGGCCTACACCCTGGAGCGAATGGCCGAGTTGCCAGGGGTGCGCGTGATCGGGCCACCAGCCGCCCTCCCCCAGTCCTCCCCACCTGGAGGGGAGGAGAGGGCAGGGGTGATCGCCTTCACCGTCGAATCCATCCACCCCCACGACCTGGCCCAGGTGCTCGATTGGGAGGGCGTCGCCATCCGTGCTGGTCGTCATTGCGCACAGCCGCTCCATAAGCGTTTTGGGCTGACAGCCACGGCGCGGGCCAGCCTTTATCTCTACAACACTCGCGAGGAAGTAGACCGTTTGATAAAGGGTATCCAGAAAGCACAAAAATTGTTTTTGAGGAGGCCCAGTGGAGAACTTGTATCGTGAGCATATCCTCGATCACTATGGCAATCCCCGCAACCAGGGGACATTGGAGGATGCGGATATCTCCTGCGAGTTGGACAACCCGGTCTGCGGCGACGTGGTGCGGCTCTATATCCGGCTGACTGATGGGCGGGTGAGCGAGGCGCGGTTCGACGGCAGTGGCTGTGTGATCAGCATGGCATCGGCCTCAATGTTCACCGAGGAGATCCAGGGCAAGACTGTGGAGGAATTAAAGGCGCTGCAGGACGAGGACGTGTTCAGGATGTTGGGTATCACGCTGGGGCCGGTGCGGGCCAAGTGTGGGCTACTGCCGCTACGGGTACTACAGAACGGGTTAGCCCATTGGGAGGGCGGGGAGAGCTAGAAAGCGCAGGCAGGCCTTTTGTTTCGCAGGGGAGCTTGCCGCGTGGTCAGACCATGGGGGGAGGGCAGAGTTCTGGGTCTTTGGGAGTTTGCGTGGCTGGTATATTGGAGTCCCGAACTTGTTCGGGTTCTTCGCGTGTTGCCCCCAACAAGTTGGGGAGTCCGACACCCTGACCCCGCGAAATCCCAGAGAGCCAGAGTTCTTTTTCTAGGATCTCTACAAGCACGGACGGCAAGTCGTCCCGATTGTCGGGTGTCACGGTGAGGACAGCCGTCGCGTTAGCTGGCAGGCCAAGCTGTGCCCGTGCCACCAACTCGGGACGGACGACGACGAGCGCCAGCGCAAAGCCGTTCCTGTGCAGCACGTCAAACGCTTTCAGCCAGCCCTGCCCCCGTTCTATCTCTAGCGGCCCCAGTTCGTCCACCACGAGCAGATGGCACGGCGAGGCGTCGTGGGCCAACGTTTCGTTCCCCCAGGCCAGGGTTTCGGGGTCGAAGCGGAAGCGGCCCAGGGTTACGGCGGGACTCGCGTCGGGCTCGAGGGTCAGCCGGCGAGTGTCGCCGCTACGCACGTCGAGCACGTCCCTGGAGCCATCGGGGCGGCTCAAGGTCAGGATGCCGCCACATGGGTATTTCCTGGCCTGCGCCAGGGCAATGGTCTCAAGGCAGACAGTGCTCTTGCCGACGCCGCGCTCACCGGTCAGAATGATGGTGCGTGCATTCATTTCATCTAATCCCGCACAATGATACCACATCAAGCTCCAAAGTCCAGGCTCCAAACTCTCGCTCAAATCCAGGCGGTTGCGTCTCAGCGCCAAGTGCGGTATACTCTCACAAGCAGGAGATGGTCTGGAAAGTTGCACGTGATGAGGAGAGCAGTGACAGGATGGCCATTCGAGTAGTGTTGGCTGACGACCACGCCCTGGTGCGGCAAGGCTTGCGGGCGCTGCTGGAATCCCGTCCCAGGTTCACCGTGATCGGGGAGGCCGACAATGGTCGGAAAGCGATACAATTGGTCGAGGACCTGCAGCCCGACGTGATCGTGATGGACATTGGCATGCCTGGTCTAAATGGCCTCGAAGCGACCAGGCAAATCATTGGCCAGGGGTCTGAGACCAAAGTTGTCATCCTGTCTATGTACACAGATGAGATCTATGTTCACCAGGCACTGCGGGCGGGGGCGTCGGCGTATGTGCTCAAACGCGCTGTATACAACGAACTCCAACTGGCAATCGAGGCAGCACGCCGGGGCGAGAAATATCTCAGCCCTGGCATCTCGGGGGTTGTGGTGGAGGCGTATCTTCGCGCAACGCCTGTGAGTGATCGGCAGAAGGCTTATGAACTCCTCACGTCCCGTCAACGAGAGGTGCTGCAACTTGTGGCTGAAGGACGCAGCCGGCGAGAAATAGCCGAGATGCTGTGCATTAGTCCAAAAACCGTGGCCCGGCATCGGGAGAATTTGATGACCAGGCTCAACATTCAGGACGAGGTAGAACTGGTGAAATTCGCGCTGCGCATTGGCCTTTTCGCCGCCGACGACTGAGCGCGCCCAGCCACCGCGCGTCCCAGTGGCTCAGTCCTCATATTCTGGGATTGGTCCGAAGGCAGCCTCAATCTCTTTTGGTTCAAAAACCTCCACCATGCACTCCCACCAGTTCATTCCGTCAGTCTTGCGGAAGCGCCACCAGCGAGTGTCCGGCCAGAAGTAGCGCCAGCGCCACAGGGCTGGCACCCGTTCCCAGCCGTAATCGCTGGCGAGGGTGGTAAAGTCCACATAGTAGCCATCCGGGATGTGCTCCTGGAGCGCGCCTCCTTCCACCGCAGCGCGTCCACCTCGCTGGCGGGCGTTCAGATCCCACACCGCCTCGCGCAGAGGCTCGCCCATGCTCCCGTCTTGCTTGGCGGCGCGGATAAAGACGCGCCAGTAGGTGACGTTGCCCACGTCCTCCCGTATCAGTTCGACCGATGAATCATCCCCCTCGTAGGACTCCCGATCCAGCCCGATCGCTCTGCCACAGACGTACCAGGTCATGCGCGAGTGACCCGATGGCGGGGTGTAGGTCATCGGCAGACTGGCAGTGTTTAGGGTAGCCAGGTAGTCCAATCCCGTCTCCTCAGCCACACGTTGACGCAGCGCGTTAAAGCTTTCGTTCACCCGGTCTGAGAGGAACTCTCCCCCGCCGCTGTCAACATTGGGGAGCGGGATCAGCGTGTAGGGCGGGCCAGTGGCCGGGGACGGCTGCACCAGCTCCACGTAGAACGGTGGTTCCTCGGATGGTTCGGCGGCCTGGGCACGGGCCACGATGCGATGAGAAAGGGACAGGCTGGTCCACGTCAGGTCATCCAGCAGGCCGTTGGTGCTGTAGACTTCGTGGAATAGCGCCCATCCTGTCATGCTGGCCGCGATGAGGTGGCTGTATGTCCCTCGTTCGTAAGCATAGATGAGGCTTTGCCCGTCGGGGGCCCAGGCTGGTGACCCGCCAGTGCCGAGCAGTTCGGTCTGGGTCTGATCGGCTGTCATCTCGTCCCAATCAAAGGTTGTGACCTGGATGGAGGGGCTGCCATGAGGCCCGCTGACGTAGGCCAGTTGTGTGCCGTCAGGCGACCAGGCCGGATCATCCTCGTCCAGGTCGGGGCTTTGGGTGACGTTGATGATTTCTCCCTCGCCGTCGAGGAGGCAGAGGTAGATGTCCTTGTTGCCGTCACGGAAGGAACTAAAGGCGATAGCACGGCTGTCGGGCGACCAGGCTGGCTCATAGTCGGGTGTGGAGTCGCTGGTGATGCGCCGTACTTCCTGCCCGGTAGTGCTCATCACGTAGATATCAAGATTGCCTCGGCGGTAGGATTCAAAGGCGATCCAGCGGCCATCGGACGACCAACTGGGATTGGCGTCAAAGCCGGGATCGTTGGTCAGGCGGATCAATGCGCCGCTTACCAGATCCAGCAGGTAGATGTCCCAGTTGTGGGCGCGGTTCGAGGCGAAGGCGATATAGTTGCCGTCGGGAGACCAGGCCGGGTCGCGGTCCTCGGCTGGATTGTAGGTCAGTCGCACCAGTTGCCGGTCGGTCTGATTGAGGGCGTAGATGTCGGCGTTGCCATTGCGCCGCAAGGTGAAGGCGATGGCCCCGCCGCTGCCGAAGGGGGTGGGTGTGGGGCCGAGAGTGGGAGAGGGGCCGGAGGTGAGTTCGGGGTCGAACGTCGCAATGGCGGCAGTCGGTAGTGACAGTGGTGATTCTACGACGGTTAGCATCGTGGACGCCCGATACAGCCCGCCAGTCAGCAACACCAGGACAAACAGGTTGCCCAGGACCAATAGGATGAGCAATCGCACACCCCGTGGGCGCAGCGTGATAGGCTGTCCGACCTCGTCTGGTCTGCGCAGCCAGGCCAGCACAAAGGTGAAACGGTCCCAGAGTCGCCGGAGCGCACCCCTCTGCCTCTCTGCCTTCCTGTCCCCTAGCTCCGTCTCCGCCTCCGCCTCCGCCTCCGCCTCGGATTCGAGGAACTCTTCTTGCTGCACTTTGTCCTGTATCTCGTCGGCCATCGTGAGCCAAGTATACGGTTGCCTGTGATGCTTGTCAAGCTGGCTGCGATGGGCTATACTTGTGTGTAATGCGTAATACGTAATGCGTAATACGTAATGCGTGGGGAGCAATGCACAGTATCTTCTCAATACCTTGGGGCAAGGGCAGCGTAGGGCGGTTTTGCTAACCGCCACAGGGTCGGATAGCAAATCCGACCTACTTTCGCCGCAGCTTTTTGAGATGATACGCACAGAGTAAGGTTGCATATCATGTCTTCGCAGAGACACCCATTAGTGTGGCAGGCTCGGCCACGTTGGAGAAACTGAAATGAATCGCGCGTGAGGCAGCAGAACAATTCATCAACTGGTGTGAACCAATGTCCAAAGTAACCCCTGTCCGCAAGCAATATCTCCACATCAAGGCCCAGCACCCAGACGCCGTCGTCTTTTTCCGGCTGGGTGACTTTTACGAGACTTTTGACGAGGACGCGGAGACCGCCGCCCGCGAACTCGATCTCGTCCTGACCTCGCGCCCGATGTCCAAGGGTGTGCGCGTGCCTATGGCCGGCGTCCCCCACCACGCCATCGAGGGCTACATCGCCCGCCTCATCGAAAAGGGCTACCGCGTCGCCATCGCCGAGCAGGTGGGCGAGGTCACCGGCAGAGGGCTGGTCGCCCGCGAGGTGACCCGCGTCGTTACCCCCGGCACCGTCGTCGAGCCAGCGCTGCTCGACGAGAAGCGGGCCAATTACCTGGCGGCGGTCGTCGTCGAGGAAGGGCGAGCGGGACTGGCCTACGCCGACATCACCACCGGCGAGTTCGCCACAGCCCAATTGGACGCGGACGCGGTTGAGCAAGAGTTGGCCCGCCTGCAACCCCGCGAATGTCTGCTACCAGACGACGCCAGCGAACATGCTCCAATCTCCAATCTCCAATCTCCAACCTCCGGCATCCACGTCACCCCACTCCCCGCCTACCGCTTCGAACTGGGCGCGGCCCGTCAGACATTGCTCGACCACTTTGGTGTGGCGACGCTGGACGGCTTTGGCTGCGCGGGCAAGCCGCTGGCGACCAGGGCCGCCGGCGCCATCGTCCACTACCTGCGCGAGACCCAGAAGGGGGCACTGGCGCAGATCGTGGGCCTCAGCACCTACTCGACCGCCCGCTTCATGACGCTCGACGCGGCCACGCGCCGCAACCTAGAGTTGACCGAGACGCTCCGCGAGCGCAAGACGCGCGGTTCGCTCCTGGGCGTTCTTGACCTGACGCTCACCCCGATGGGCGGGCGGTTGCTCCGGTCGCGCCTGGCCCAACCCCTGCTCGACTGGACGGAACTGGAGGCGCG